>NZ_JASJVF010000130.1:0-9392 GCF_035019805.1 Cryobacterium sp. 10I1 | reverse complement strand
CCAGGCGACAGCGAGCGGGTAGCCGACGAAAGAGACCACGTCGAGGATCGTGTGCGCCACGACGAGCGGCGCCGTGCGACCCCAGCGGGTGTAGCACCAGCCGAAGACGACGCCCATGGCGGCGTTGCCGACGAACGGTCCGATGCCCTGGTAGAGGTGATAGCTGCCGCGGAGCAGCGCCGATGCCGTGATGATCGTCCAGGTCGACCAGCCGAGCTCCCTGAGCCGGATGAAGAGGTACCCGACCACGATGAGCTCCTCGCTGAGCGCGGCGCGCACCGCGGAGAACAGCAGGATCGGGATCGTCCACCAGAACGTGTTGATGGGGGAGGCGACGACCGCGACCGTGATGCCGAGCGCCCGCCCGGCGAGGTACAGGCCCAGGCCGGGGATGCCGATCGCAAGCACGAGCAGGACGCCGCCGAGCAGGTCCCGTCGCGGCTGGGTCAGGTCGAAGCCGAGGCGGCGGAAACTGCTCGACCCGGGCCGCCAGAGCAGGTAGAGCACGAGGGCGACCGCGAAGAGCTCGAAGAAGATGCCGAGGAACTGGTACGTGAAGTCGAGCCATTCCCGTGTCGACTGCGAGCCGTTGATGGTTGTCGACTGGTTGCCGAGCGGGGTCGTGTCGGTCAGGCGAGCGACGATCGACACGATCGAATAGACGGCGGACGCCCCGAGCGACAGCCCGAGGACGATGACGACTTCCCAGGCCAGTCGCGCCCGGTTGGTACCGCCGGCTGTCACTCGGCGGGTTTCATCCGGCAGGCCGGCGTTCCGCCTGGCAGGCGGTGCCGGTTGCGGGCGACCACCCGGTAGCCGGCCTCAGCGGCCCAGGACCACGGCGGCACGGTGCCGAGCCAGCCGAGGAAACGCAAGCCGGGAGTGGGCTGGTGGCGAAGCAGGGCGGACACTGCGGCGGCACCGCCGAACCGCACTCCAGCGGGGTCGACGAGCCAGACCCGGGAGCGGGCATCCGCTTCGGTGAGCCCGTACGCCGGGAGATCGGTCCACTGGTACGGCGCGGCGTCCGGCATCACGGGCAACAGGCGGCGCATCCACCCGACGGCGGTCGTGCAGAAGGCACAGTCGCCGTCGAAGACCAGCAGTGTCGCGCGCGCACGTGTAGCAGCATCCATACCCCTATCCTCGCATCGATGAAAGCGCGGCGCGGCTGCGCGCGTTCTTCGCGCGACCACGCCAATTTCGGCGAAAGACTCCCTATCTGCGCAACGAATTTGCGCAAGATGTTTCGTCGAGGTAACGATTCCATCCGCGATTGTGCTTTTGGCTCAATGAATACTTAGGGTCAGAAGTATCTGAGGCGTCTTCGCGGTCCCGAATCGCGCGGCGTTTCCCTGCGCACTGGAGGAAAATTGAAAATCAGGAGACTGGGCATTCCCATCGCTCTGGCCACAGCGGGAGCGCTCATGCTCTCCGGCTGCGCCAGCGGCTCGACGACACCCGCGAAGACGGGTGACACGTCTGCGATCATCTCGACCAACGGTTCCGAACCGCAGAACCCGTTGATCACGACGAATACCACCGAAACCGGTGGCGGCAAGATCATGACGTCGATCTACGCCGGACTGGTGTCCTACGACGCCAAGGGCGAGGCCAAAAACGAGGTCGCCAAGTCGATCTCGGCCGACGACGCTCAGCACTGGACCATCACGCTCAACACGGGCTGGAAGTTCACCAACGGCGAGGCCGTCACGTCCAAGTCGTTCGTCGACGCCTGGAACTACGGCGCGAAAATGAGCAACGCCCAGGGCGCATCGTCCTTCTTCAGCAACGTCGAAGGCTACAGCGAAGAAGCCGACACCGAACTCACCGGGCTCAAGGTCGTCGACGACTCGACCTTCACGGTCGCTCTCAGCACGCCGCAGGCGGACTTCCCGCTCACCCTCGGCTACACGGCCTTCATGCCGCTGCCGTCCGTCGCATTCACCGACATGGCAGCATTCGGTGAGAACCCGATCGGCAACGGCCCGTACATGCTGGCCAAGACCGGCGCGTGGGAGCACAACGTCAAGATCGAACTCAAGACGAACCCCGACTACAAGGGCCTGCGCACCCCCGCCAACGGCGGACTGAGCATCGTCTTCTACTCCTCCCTCGACTCGGCATACGCCGACGCCCAGGGTGGAAACCTCGACGTGCTCGATGCCGTCCCCGACGCCGCGTTCGCGAACTACCAGACGGACTTCCCGGAGCGCTTCGTGAACCAGCCCGCCGCGATCTTCCAGGCATTCAACATGCCGTACTACCTCGAGCACTGGAGTGGCGAAGAGGGCAAGCTGCGTCGCGCGGCCATCTCGATGGCCATCGACCGTGATGAGATCACCAAGGTGATCTTCCAGGGCACCCGTACCCCGGCGACCGACTTCACCTCCCCGGTCATTCCGGGCTACACCGACGCTCTCAAGGGCTCCGACGTGCTCAAGTTCAACAAGGAAGAAGCCGTCAAGGACTGGGCTGCCGCTGACAAGATCTCCCCGTACACCGGCACGTTCGACATCGCGTACAACTCCGACGGTGGACACGCCGCCTGGGTCGACGCCGTGGCCAACAGCATCAAGAACACCCTGGGCATCAATGCAGTCGGCAAGCCGTACGCGACCTTCAAGGCCGCGCTCGCCGACCGCAAGGCGAAGACGCTGACCGGTGCCACCCGCGCCGGCTGGCAGGGCGACTACCCGGGCATGTTCAACTTCCTCGCGCCGCTGTACCAGACCGGTGCCAGCTCGAACTACGAGGCATACAGCAGCGCCGAGTTCGACGGCCTCCTCAAGCAGGGTTCGGCTGCCAAGACCGTCGACGATTCCACCGCCCTCTACCAGAAGGCCCAGGAAGTGCTGCTCAAGGACCTTCCGACCGTTCCGCTCTGGTATTCCAACGCCGTTGGTGTCTGGTCCGACAAGACTCAGAATGTCGTCTTCGGCTGGGACGGCGTGCCGCTGTACAACGAAATCACCAAGGGCTAGTTCCCCCGCTCAACCCCCAAAAATAGAACCCAGTTTCATGCGTAGCGATGCCCGGGGCACTCAGTCCCGGGCATCGCTCGCTAGACTCGACCAGTGATTGCGATTCTCATGACCGTTCGTTCCAGTGCGGGAACCTGATGCTCTGGTACACCGGCAAGCGCCTGCTCCAGATGATTCCGGTATTCTTCGGCGCCACCTTCCTCATCTACTTCATGGTGTTCTCCCTCCCCGGAGATCCCATTGCCGCCCTCTTCGGTGACCGGCAACCCGCGCCAGGGGTGATCGAACAGCTCCGTGTCCAGTACCACCTGGACCAGCCGTTCATCGTGCAGTACCTCATCTACATCGGCGGCTTCTTCCACGGGGATCTCGGCACCACGTACTCCGGTCGCGCAGTTTCCGACGTGATGGCCGCCGCCTTCCCGATCACCGCCCGGCTCGCGCTTCTCGCACTGTTCTTCGAGTCCGTCGCCGGTATCCTCGTCGGCCTCGTCGCGGGTCTCCGCAAGGGCAAGCTCTTCGACGCAAGCGCCCTCGTCGTCAGCCTGCTGCTGATCAGCGTGCCGACGTTCGTGATCGGCTTCATCCTGCAGTACGTCTTCGCGATCAAGCTCGGTTGGGCCCGCACGACGGTCAGCAGCGAGGCCCCGCTCTCCGAACTGGTCCTGCCGGCCATCGTGCTCGCCACCGTCTCGTTCGCGTACATCGTGCGGCTCACCCGGGCGAGCGTCTCCGAGAACCTCGGCGCCGACTTCGTGCGCACCGCGACGGCGAAGGGGCTGTCGAGACGCCGCGTCGTCACCGTGCACGTGCTGCGGAACTCGCTCGTTCCCGTCGTCACCTTCCTCGGCGTCGACCTCGGCTCTCTCATGGTGGGTGCGATCGTGACAGAGGGCATCTTCAACATCAACGGTGTCGGCGGCACCGTCTACAAGGCGATCAAACTCGGCGAAGGGCCGACCGTGGTGTCGTTCATCGCCGTCATGGTCGTGATCTTCGTGCTGGCGAACCTGCTCGTCGACCTGCTGTACGCAGCCCTGGACCCGAGGATTCGTTATGCCAAGTAATCGTCAAACGCAGCCGCACTTCGTCGCTGCGCTCGAAGACACCCCCATCGCTGCGGTCGACCGCCTCGACGAGACCGAGAAGGCCCGCAGTACCTGGGCGGATGCCTGGGAATCGCTGCGCGGCAAGCCCAGTTTCTGGATCTCGTCCGCCCTTATTCTGCTGATCGTGATCGTGGCCCTGTTCCCCGGCATCTTCACCCAGGTGGCACCGGACCAGAACTGCCTGCTCGCCAACAGCAACAAGGGACCGGAAGAAGGGCATCTGCTCGGCTTCACCCGGCAGGGCTGTGACGTGTACTCGCGGATGATCCACGGGACCCAGGCCTCCGTCACGGTCGGTCTGCTCGCAACCATGATCGTCACTCTCTTCGGACTCGTCGTGGGAGCCCTCGCGGGATACTACGGCGGCGTGTTCGACGCGATCGTCTCCCGGATCGGCGACATCTTCTTCGCCGTCCCGACCGTGCTCGGTGCGATCGTACTGATGTCGGTCCTCCCGGACCGCACCCCGGTCACGATCGCCCTGGTCCTTTCGATCTTCGCCTGGCCGCAAATCGCCAGGATCATGCGCGGTTCGGTGCTCTCGGCCCGGAACTCGGACTACGTCACGGCGTCGATCGCCCTCGGCGTCTCGAAGTTCCGGATCCTCGTGCGCCACGTCGTGCCCAACGCGATCGCCCCCGTAATCGTGATCGCCACGGTTTCCCTCGGCACGTTCATCGTCGCGGAGGCGACGCTGTCGTTCCTCGGCATCGGGCTACCGCCGCAGATCATGTCCTGGGGCAATGACATCAACGCGGCCCAGTCGTCGATCCGAACGAACCCCCAGGTGCTGATCTATCCCGCCATCGCCCTGTCCCTGACCGTGCTCGCCTTCCTGATGCTCGGCGACGCCGTGCGCGACGCACTCGACCCCGAATCGAGGGCACGCCGATGAGCCAGACCGTGATTGAACCCGTGACCACCGCCGGCCGGGACGAGAATTCCCCCCTCCTCGAGATTCGCGATCTCGAGGTCGGCTTCCAGACCCAGCACGGAGTGGTTCCCGCCGTGCGCGGCGTCAACCTCACGCTGTATCCCGGCCAGACCCTCGCGATCGTTGGCGAGTCCGGGTCGGGCAAGACCACGACGGCGCAGGCGATCATCAACCTGCTCGCCAACACCGGCAAGGTCACCGCCGGCCAGATCCTGTTCGAGGGACGCGACCTCACGACCCTCAAGCCCAAGGACATGCAGGACGTCCGCGGGCGCCTGATCGGCTATGTGCCCCAGGACCCGATGTCGAACCTCAACCCGGTCTGGAACATCGGCTTCCAGGTCGAAGAGGCCATCCGGGCGAACGGCGGCGCCATGAGCAGGAAGGCCGCGAAACTGCGCACCATCGAGGTGCTCAAGGAAGCTGGTCTCAGCGACGCTGAGGACCGGCTCAAGCAGTTCCCGCACCAGTTCTCCGGCGGCATGCGCCAGCGCGTGCTGATCGGGATCGGCCTCTCGGCCCGTCCGAAGCTGCTGATCGCCGACGAGCCGACCTCCGCGCTCGACGTCACGGTGCAGCGCCAGATCCTCGACCACCTCGCGACGCTCACGCGCGACTACGGCACCTCGGTGCTGTTCATCACGCACGACCTCGGCCTCGCGGCCGAGCGCGCGGAACAGCTCGTCGTGATGTACAAGGGCAAGGTCGTCGAGTCCGGTCCCTCGCAGGAGATCCTGGCCAACCCGCAGCATCCGTACACGCAGCGCCTCGTCGCCGCGGCGCCGAGCCTCGCATCGCGGCGCATCCAGTCGGCCAAGCACTCCGTCGCGGTCGAAGCGGATGTTTCCGCAGCCGGCTCGAACGACCAGGTTCTCGTGAACCGCGCGATCGAGCGGGAGCAGACCGCACCGGCCAAGGACCTGATCTCGGTCCAGGGCATCTCGAAGATGTACCGCATTCGCACCAAGGGCTTCAAGTACAACGAACTGCTCGCGGTCAACGACGTGTCCTTCGGCATCAAGAAGGGCACGACGACCGCGCTGGTCGGCGAGTCGGGCTCCGGCAAGTCCACGGTCGCCAAGCTCATCCTGCAGCTCGAATCCATCACGAGCGGGCAGATCGAGTTCGACGGCCAGGACGTCGCCGGCCTCAAGGGCGCGGACCTGCTGAAGTTCCGCCGCCGCGTGCAGCCGGTCTTCCAGGACCCGTACGGCTCCCTCGACCCGCAGTACAACGTCGGCAACACCATCGCAGAGCCGTTGCTCGCCCACAAGGTCGGCACCGCCAAGGAACGCCAGGCCCGGGTGCGGGAGCTCCTCGACCAGGTCTCGCTGCCCTGGGCGTCCCGGCACCGCTACCCGAGTGAACTCTCGGGCGGCCAGCGTCAGCGTATCGCGATCGCTCGGGCGCTCGCGCTCAAGCCGGACGTGCTCGTGCTCGACGAGGCGGTCTCCGCTCTCGACGTGCTCGTGCAGGGCCAGGTGCTCAACCTCCTGACCGAGCTGCAGACGGAACTCGACCTGACCTACCTGTTCATCACCCACGACCTCGCCGTCGTCCGCCTCGTCGCGGACAACGTCTGCGTCATGCAGCAGGGCCGGATCGTCGAGGCCGCGACGACGGACGAGGTCTTCGAAAATCCGCGTCAGACATACACGCAAGAGCTGCTCGCCGCGATCCCGGGCGGCAACTTCGAGTTCGGGCGCTAGACAGGACCGACCGGCTTCAGCGCCCGGAAACGGGGCGGGGACTGCGGTCCCCGCCCCGTTCGTCGTCCAAGCGGATGCCCGGAACACCCCGGAGACGCGGCCACAACGGGGCTCCCAGCCTCCCGGCAGGGAGAGTGCGGTAGGATTATCCGTTGGGTCGGACCTTGACCAAATACATCCATTCTTCGCCGCATCCGTTTGTCCGCGGCATCATTCTTCGTAAGGATTCACTTCATGGCGATTGCCACGCGCAATAACCTCCGAAATGTCGCAATCGTCGCCCACGTCGACCACGGCAAGACCACGCTGGTTGACGCGATGCTCCAGCAGACCAACTCGTTCTCGGACCACTCGCACGTGGACGAGCGCGCGATGGACTCGAACGAGCTCGAGCGCGAAAAGGGCATCACCATCCTCGCCAAGAACACGGCGATCTCGTACAAGGGCATCCACGCCACCGACGGCCCCATCACGATCAACGTGATCGACACCCCCGGCCACGCCGACTTCGGTGGCGAGGTCGAGCGCGGCCTGTCCATGGTCGACGGTGTCGTTCTCCTCGTCGACGCGAGCGAGGGCCCGCTGCCGCAGACCCGCTTCGTGCTGCGCAAGGCGCTCGAGGCCCACCTGCCCGTGATCCTCCTGGTCAACAAGACCGACCGCCCGGACGCGCGCATCGAAGAGGTCGTCGCGGAGAGCCAGGACCTGCTCATCGGCCTCGCGAGCGACATGGCCGACACGCACCCCGACCTCGACCTCGACGCCATTCTCGACGTCCCCGTCGTCTACGCGTCCGGCCGTAACGGCGCCGCGAGCCGCAACCAGCCCGAGAACGGCCAGTTGCCCGACAACGCCGACCTCGAGCCGCTCTTCGAAGCGATCCTCGAGCACATCCCGGCCCCCGTCTACGACGACGAGCACCCGCTGCAGGCCCACGTCACCAACCTCGACGCCTCGCCGTTCCTCGGCCGCCTCGCGCTGCTCCGCGTCTTCCACGGCACGATCCGCAAGGGCCAGACCGTCGCCTGGATCAAGCACGACGGTTCGGTGCACAACGTGCGCGTCACCGAGCTCCTGATCACCAAGGCTCTCGACCGCTACCCGACCGAGAGCGCGGGCCCCGGCGACATCGTCGCCGTCGCCGGCTTCGAGGACATCACCATCGGTGAGACCCTCGCGGACCCCGACGACCCCCGCGCGCTGCCGACCATCACGGTCGACGAGCCCGCCATCTCGATGACGATCGGCACCAACACCTCGCCCATCATGGGCAAGGTCAAGGGCCACAAGCTCACCGCCCGCATGGTCAAGGACCGTCTCGACCGCGAACTCGTCGGTAACGTCTCCCTGAAGGTCGTCGACATCGGACGCCCGGACGCCTGGGAGGTCCAGGGCCGTGGCGAACTCGCCCTCGCCATCCTCGTCGAGCAGATGCGCCGCGAAGGCTTCGAGCTCACCGTCGGCAAGCCGCAGGTCGTCGTGCACCGCGTCGACGGCAAGATCCACGAGCCGTACGAACACCTCACCATCGACTCGCCCGAAGAGTACCTCGGCGCGATCACCCAGCTCCTCGCCGCGCGCAAGGGCCGCATGGAGAACATGGCGAACCACGGCACCGGCTGGGTCCGGATGGAATTCATCGTTCCGTCCCGCGGCCTGATCGGCTTCCGCACCCAGTTCCTCACCGACACCCGCGGTACCGGTATCGCCAACGCGATCTTCCACGGCTACGAGGCCTGGGCCGGCCCGATCATCACCCGCAACAACGGCTCGATCGTCGCCGACCGCAACGGCGTCGTGACGCCGTTCGCGATCATCGCCCTGCAGGAGCGGATGTCCTTCTTCGTCAACCCGACCGAAGAGGTCTACGAAGGCATGGTCATCGGCGAGAACTCGCGCGCCGACGACATGGACGTCAACATCACCAAGGAAAAGAAACTGACCAACATGCGTCAGTCCACCTCCGACACCTTCGAGTCGATGACGCCGTCGCGTCAGCTGACGCTCGAGGAGTGCCTCGAATTCGCCCGTGAAGACGAGTGTGTCGAGGTGACCCCCGCGATCGTGCGTATCCGCAAGGTCGAGCTCGCGGCATCCGCTCGCGCACGCAACGTCTCGCGCATCAAGAAGCAGGACGCGAACTAGTCCCAGCTTGTCGGCGGCGCCGGCGGTTACGCTCTGGTAGACCAGAGCGGCACCGCCGGCGCCGTTTGTTTTGCCCCACGACTGAGGAAGAGAAGAAGATGACGACACCCCTCCTGCACGCCCGCGTCCTGGCGACGATCGCGCTTGCCCTGGTCGGCGGCACGCTGCTGACCGGATGCAGCGCCGACGCCGCGCAGAACGCCGTGAACGGGGCCGTGCAGGGTGCGACAAACGGAGACGTGAGCCTGGGCGGCGCGCTCCCGGCCGGCTGGCCGTCCGAGGTGCCCATCGTCGACGGCGAAATCCTGTTCGCGTCGGCCCAGAAGGGTGACAAGCCCGGCTGGACCGTGACCGTCAAGGCAACCGCCGCCGATCCCGTAGCCGAGGCCACCCGGACCCTGACGGCCGCCGGTTTCGTGGCCGGGAGCGACGTCTCGGCGACGGTGGGCTCCGCAGGTCTCGTCTCGATGAAGAACGATCACTACGCGGTGCTCGTCGCTGGAAACACGGA
>NZ_JASJVF010000129.1:0-9398 GCF_035019805.1 Cryobacterium sp. 10I1 | reverse complement strand
GGGCAGGGGCGGTGCCGGGGTCGAGCCGGGGTCGGCCGGATCGGCATCATGGGCGGTGCCGGCCGGCTCGCGCACGGCCCTGCGTCCGTCGAGGCCGATGCCGCGGATGGTGAGGATCATGAAGATCACCATGCTCGTGACGATCGACGCGTCCGCGACGTTGTAAATGGCGGGGATCAGCCAGGGTGTCGTGATGAAGTCGACGACGTGGCCCAGGCCGAAGGACGGCTCCCGGAAAAGCCGGTCGGTGAGGTTTCCGAGCACGCCGCCGAGGAGCAGGCCGAAGACGAGCGCCCACGCCAGGGAGCGGATGCGCCCGGCGAAGATCACGATGAACACGACGACCGCCGCGGCGATGATCGTGAAGATCCACGTCATGCCGGTGGCGAGGCTGAACGCCGCGCCCGGGTTCCGGACGTAGTGCCATTGCAGCACATCCCCCAGAACCCGGACGGTACTTCCTTCGGTCAGCGAACTGACGACGAGGAACTTGGCCGTCTGGTCGAGCGCATAGACGCCCAGCGCGGCGAGGCCCAGAACGATGAGCGCGCTGGATCGCCCTTTCGTTCGGACCTTAGGAGCCAAAGCCCTGGTAGCTCGGCTTCTGCGCGCTCTCGGCGCCGACCGGTGAGGCAGCGTCGAGGTCGTGCAGCTGGCCCTCGATGTAGCTCTTCAGCTTCTGGCGGTATTCGCGCTCGAAGGTGCGGAGCCCGTCGATCTTGTTCTCGAGGACGGAGCGTTCCTTGTCCAGGATCGTGTTCTGCGCGCGCTGCTTGGCTTCGGCCTCCGCAACGAGGCGGGCCGCGGTTGCGTGACCCTCGGCGATGAGGGCGTCGCGCTTCTCGGCGCCTTCCTTGACGTGTTCCTCGTGCAGGCGGCGGGCCAGCTGCAGCAGGTTCGTGGTGCCGGCGGTCTCGTCGATCGGCTCGGCCACGGGAGCCGCTGCGGCGACGACCGCGGGAACGACGACGGGCGCGGGAACGACCTCGGGAGCCTTGACGGCTTCGACGGGGGCGACGACGGGAGTGCTTCCGGCTTCGGTGCTGACACCGGCGCGGAGCTCCTCGTTTTCGGCAGTCAGGCGGCGAAGCTCCACGACGACCTCGTCGAGGAAGTCATCCACCTCGTCCTGATCGTATCCTTCACGGAACTTGGTCGACTGGAACCGCTTGTTGACTACATCTTCCGGAGTTAGCGCCATGGCTTTCCACCCTTAAAACTCAGTTGAGAACTTTTTGTCGAACGAATAATTGACGCTACCGGACGGAGCGTGTTGCACACGCGAACCCGGGACGCCTCGATCAAGAATACATGCCGCACTCCGGAACGGACGCGAGAACTACCGGAGAGCGCCGACGACGCCCATGCCGATGATCGTGCAGAGCATGGTCAGGCTCCAGCCGAAGTCGAATGCGATCGGGCCGACCCGCAGTGGCGGCAGGATGCGCCGGAAGAATTTGACCGGTGGATCGGTGACCACGTAGATGAATTCGACCAGAACGAGCGTGATTCCCTGCGGGCGCCACGAGCGGTTGACGCTGCGGACGAGGTCGACGATGAAGCGTCCCCACATGACGAAGAAATACAACAGCAGGGCGTAGTAGATGATCCAGGCGAGCAGTGTGACGACGAACACGGCCGAGACTATGACTGCGCGAAGAAGGACGACTCCGTGTCGGACTCCTCGGCGGCGTTGTCGCCCGAGACGACGATGTGGGACGGCGAGAGCAGGAACACCTTGGCGGTGACACGTTCGATCTTGCCGTAGAGGCCCTGGGAGAGGCCACTTGCGAAGTCGATGAGCCTGCGCGCGTCGGCGTCACTCATCTGGGAGAGGTTGATGATGACCGGAATGCCCTCGCGGAAGGATTCCGCGATCAGCTGGGCATCGCGGTACTGGCGCGGGTGGACGGTGAGGATTTCATTCATTTCTGAGGCAGCCACATTCTTGGGAGTGGAGGTCTTGCGCAGCGGGGTCACCGGGGCGCGGCCATTGGTGCCGTGAGAGCCCTCGACGCGCGTCGCGGACGGGCCGGCCTGGTGCGGCGCGGCGGTCTTCGGCTGGGCGGAATTCGAGACGGCATTCTGATCGGCCGCGGGTGGGGCGACGGGCGCCTCGTACTCCAGCTCTTCGTCTGCCAGCCCCAGGTAAACCATGGTTTTCTTGAGCGGGTTGGACATCTCGACCTCCGTGTTGGTGATTCTTCGTACTCAGATTAACCGAGAGTCGGGCGATTCCCGGTGATTGCGGTGCCAATTCGAAGGTGTGTCGCCCCTTCGCGGATGGCCTCCGGATAGTCCTGCGACATGCCCATCGACAGGAATCGCGCCTCGGGCGCGGCCCTTCGGATGCCCTCCCCGAGTGACCGGACCCTGGCGAACTCCGCTGCCGGTTCCGCCCCGAGCGGGGCGACGGCCATGAGCCCGAGCAAGCCCAATCCCGGCGTGCCGAGCACGTGCTCGACGAGCGCATCGAGCCCGGAGGGATCGACGCCCCCGCGAGCGGGGTCGTCCGTGAGGTTCACCTGGATGAAGCAGTCGATGGACGAATCGGCAGAGCCGAGGGCCGTCGCGAGGGACGCCCGGTCGACGGAATGCACGACGTGAGCGTATGCGCGCACCTGCCGGGCCTTCTTGCCCTGGACCTGGCCGACGAAATGCCAGGTGAGGTCGCGGCCGGCCAGGGCGCCGGCCTTTTCCTGGGCCTCCTGGTGGCGATTCTCGCCGAAGTCGTGCACACCGAGCCGGAGGAGTTCCTCGATCATCGTGACGGGATGGAACTTGGTCACGACGATCGTCGTCACGTCCGCCGGGTCCCTGCCCGCGTCCCTGGCGGCCGAGGCGACCCGTTCGCGCACGACGTCGAGCCGCCCGGCGAGGCCGGACGGCTCAGGACGCAATTCGGTCACGATGGGTTTACTTGAGGAAGTCGGGGATGTCCAGGTCGTCGGGGTCTTCTTCGAAGGCCGGGTCGGCGACGGCCGTCCCTGCTTCTCCGGCGGACCAGGTCGCGACGCTTGCCTCTTCGGTGCCGAAGACGCTCGCAGCGCCGCCCGATGCAGCATCCGCCGTAGCGGAGACGGCGCCGGCGGCGACACCCGCGGCCACGAGGTCCGCGTGGCGCACCTCGACGGCCTTGACACCGGGTTCTCCGCCGTCGAAGCCTGCTGCGATGACCGTCACCCGGACCTCGTCACCGAGGGTGTCGTCGATGACGGCACCGAAGATGATGTTGGCTTCGGGGTGCACGGCCTCCTGGACGAGGCGGGCCGCGTCGTTGATCTCGAAGATGCCGAGGTTCGAGCCGCCCTGGATCGAGAGGAGCACTCCGTGTGCGCCGTCGATGGACGCCTCGAGCAGGGGGGAGGCGACGGCGAGTTCTGCCGCCTTGATGGCGCGGTCTGCACCGCGTGAGGAGCCGATGCCCATGAGCGCGGAACCCGCGCCCTGCATGACGGACTTCACGTCGGCGAAGTCGAGGTTGATCAGACCGGGGGTCGTGATCAGGTCGGTGATGCCCTGCACGCCGGCGAGGAGGACCTGGTCGGCCGTTGCGAAGGCCTCGAGCATGCTGATGCCGCGGTCGCTGATTTCCAGCAGGCGGTCGTTCGGCACGACGATGAGCGTGTCGACCTCGTTCTTGAGGGAGGCGACACCCGCCTCGGCCTGGGCCTGGCGGCGCTTGCCCTCGAAGCCGAACGGCTTCGTGACGACGCCGATGGTGAGCGCGCCGATGGACTTCGCGATGCGGGCGACGACGGGTGCGCCGCCGGTGCCGGTGCCGCCGCCTTCGCCGGCGGTCACGAAGACCATGTCGGCTCCCGCGAGGGCTTCTTCGATTTCTTCGGCGTGGTCCTCGGCGGCACGACGGCCGACCTCGGGGTCCGCGCCGGCGCCGAGGCCACGGGTGAGGTCGCGACCGACGTCGAGCTTGACGTCGGCGTCGCTCATCAGCAGCGCCTGGGCATCGGTGTTGATGGCGATGAACTCGACGCCACGGAGGCCGAGTTCGATCATGCGGTTGACAGCGTTGACGCCGCCGCCGCCGATTCCAACAACCTTGATGACAGCGAGGTAGTTCTGGTTTGTTGTTGACACGTCCGGCCTCCGGTGGAACCCTAAACCTCTGGTCGAAGTTTAAAGTTATGCTGAGTATGCAATTCCTGATTTCGAAGGTAAGCGCCACGCATCCCCCTCCGGGGAGGCGCGCCCGCGTGTCGCGAACAACCCCGGAAAAATCACCGTGCGGATTACGCGTGGCGGGACGACTCGGTTCCCCGGCCGGCGGATGGCCCGCGGATCAGCGGAGGACGGCGCTGTCCGGAGAAGAGACGTCGTATTCCTTGACGGTGCCGACGGGGTGGCTCACGATGAGCGCGGCGAGCACGACGGCCTTGTACTCCGATCGCTCCGCACTCCCCCACACCACCCGGGCCCCACCGGTCAGGACCAGGGTCACGTCGTCGGTGGTCGCCGCCGTGACCGTGTCGAGCTGCTGGCGGACGGCATCCGGGACGGCAGCGATGACGGCCGTCGCGGCCTGGAACCCGGCGCTGCCGACGCCGGCCCGCGCGTCGATCACGGGATAGCCGGCCAGGCGTGCAGGGCCGTTCTGGATCACGACGCCCGCGGCATCGACGAGGTTGAACCCGCCGGGGACGACGACCGTGCCGACGGGCGTCCGTTCGACGATCCGCACCACGAGGGTGTCCGGCGGCCTGCTCTCGGTCACGTAGCTCTGGATCAGCGGGAACGTACCGAGGTCCTCGCGAATCCGCGCGAAGTCCACGAGGGGCAGCGGGGTACCGAGCTGGTCGCCGAGCGCGGCGGTGACCTGGTCGGCGGAGATCCGGCTGGTCCCGACGACCTCGATCGTGCGGAGCGCCATCAGCGGCGAGTACGTCCCGATGAGAACGAACCCGAGGAGAGCGGCCACGGTACCGAGCGCGACGAGCCAGGCCGTGCGGCGGCGGCGCGAGCGCCAGGTGAAGCGGCGCACCTCCTCGCGTTCGTAACGCTTGCGTGCACGTCGGGCGGCGCGGAACTTGCGCCGGGCCGTTGCGGGGGTCAGCGCGGGCTCTGCGTCCTCCCCTGCCGTACCGGCGGTCTCCGTCTTTGCGTCAGACGCCCGCCCCTTCGGCGGCCGTGCGCCCGGTGACCGCGCCGGCACCGTCGTGATCGGCTCGGTGACGGGTTCGGCCTGCTGCGCTCCTGACGAGTGCAGAGGCGAGACGGAGGCGAGGTGCGGCTGCTCTGGCCGGCGTTTCGGGACCGTGATGGGTTCGGTGCTGGTGCCGTCGGTCGTTCCCCGGCCGCCGGCGGGAGTCGCGGTGTCCGCGGGGCGGCGCGACGAACGCTTCGTTCCCCGGCCGCCGGGTGTGGCAGCGCTGGGCGCGGCGCCGTCCCTGGTGGGCGGCTGCTCCGGCCGGTCGAAGCCCTCTGGTCGCCTCATTCCCCCGTGCTATCCCTGGGCCTGGACGCGGTCGCCGAGCGATTCGAGCAGCTGGGGGACGATCCGGTAGACGTCACCGCAGCCGAGTGTGACGACGAAGTCGCCGGGTCTGGCGATGCGCGCAACGTAGTCGGCGGCCTCCTGCCAGTCGGGCACGTAGGCGACCTTGGATGCGTCGTGGAACTTTCCGGAGACCAGGGCGCCGGTCACGCCGGGTTCGGGATCCTCGCGGGCGCCGTAGACGCCGAGCACGACCGTCTGGTCAGCGGTGCGTTCGAGGGTGTCCGCGAACTCCTGCGCGAAGAGGCGAGTGCGGCTGTACAGGTGCGGCTGGTGCACGGCGATGATGCGCCCGGTCCCGACGACGGTCCGTGCCGCGGTGAGCGCGGCCGCGACCTCCGTCGGGTGGTGGGCGTAGTCGTCGTAGACACTGACGCCGTTCACGGTGCCGTGCAGTTCGAAGCGGCGCTGGGTGCCTCCGAAGGTGGCAATGGCCGCGAGCGACGCTGCGGGGTCGCAGCCGAGTCCGACGAGCACGGCGAAGGCGCCTGCCGCGTTGATCGCGTTGTGCCTGCCGGGGATCCGCAGGGTCGCTGAGTAGTCCTGGCCCGCATACGAGACGGAGAAGCTCACGGGACCATCCGTCACGACGGAGTGCACGCGCACGGTCGCGTCGGCGGCCTCGCCGAAGGTGACGACCTTCTGGCCGGTGAGGCTCCGGGTGACCCGGACCGCGCCGGGGTCGTCTGCGGAGATCACGACGAGCTCGGTGGCTGCGTGGGAGAACTGCACGAAGGCGGCCTCGAAAGCTTCGAGGGACCCGTAGTGGTCGAGGTGGTCCGGATCGACGTTCGTCACGAGCGCGATGGCCGTGTTGTACAGCAGGAAGGACCCGTCGGATTCGTCGGCCTCGACAACGAACAGGTCATCGGTTCCCGCGCCCGCCGAGACGCCGAGGGACTCGATCACTCCGCCGTTGACGAAGCTCGGGTGCTTGCCGATGCCGAGCAGGCCCGTGACGATCATCCCGGTCGACGTGGTCTTGCCGTGTGCGCCGGCGACGGAGACGAGGCGGTGCTTCTGGATCAGCCAGGCGAGCGCCTGGGCCCGGTGCAGCACCGGGAGGCCGCGCTCGAGGGCGAGGACGTACTCGGGGTTGTCCTGCCAGAGCGCCCCGGTGACGACGAGGGAATCGGCATCCCCGACATTCTCCGCGGCGTGGCCGATGCTGATCCGCGCTCCGAGCTCGCGCAGGGCGAGCACGTTCGCGGACTCGCGCACGTCGGAGCCGGTCACGGTGTGGCCGGCCGCAAGGAAGAGCCGCGCGATGCCGCTCATTCCGGAACCGCCGATGCCGACGAAATGTACCGTTCCCAGGTCCGCAGGAATGACGAGGTTCAGGTCGGGCTTGATCACGTGGTGCCGCTCTTCTCAGTGTCGAATCTCAGTGTCGAAATCGGGTGTGGTGCGGCCTCTACGTTACGCGTCGGCGCCAGGGATTGCCGGATTGACGCCGCCGTGTGGGTGGCCGAGGGCATCGCTGACGAGGTCCGCCATCCGCTCGGCGCCGTCGCGGCCTCCGACGGATGCCGCGAGCTCCCCCATCCTGCGCACGCGCGGCCGGTCGGTGAGGAGCGGCACGAGCTCGTCAGCGACCCAGGCGGGCAGGAAGGCCGCGTCGTCGACGATGATCCCGCCACCCGCGGCGACGACGGAGGCCGCGTTGAAGCGCTGTTCCCCGTTTCCGACCGGGTAGGGCACGTAGACGGCGGGGATGCCGAGCGCGCTGAGCTCGCAGACCGTCCCGGCCCCTGCCCGGGAGACGGCGAAGTCCGCGCTCGCGAGGGCGAGGTCCATCCGGTCGCAGTACTCGATCATCCGGTAGTGGTCGATGGCCGGGTCGGGGACCTCGGACTTCTGCCCGGTGATGTGCAGCACCTGCCAGCCGGCCGCGACCAGCGCCGATGCTGACTGCACGGCCGTGCCGTTGAGGCGGCGCGCGCCGAGGGACCCTCCCGTGACGAGGAGGGTCGGCCTGCCGGGGTCGAGGTCGAAGAAGCGCAGCGCCTCCGCCCGGACACCGGGGCGGTCGAGGTTCTGGATCTCCGGCCGCAGCGGCATTCCCACGACCCGGCCGTGGCGGATCCGGGTTCCGGGGAACACGACGCCGACCCGGGTGGTCAGCCAGGCCCCGAGGCGGTTCGCGAGTCCCGCGCGGAAGTTCGCCTCGTGGATGGCGATCGGGATGCCCGCCCGGCGGGCCGCGAGGTAGGCCGGCGTCGAGACGTAGCCGCCGAAGCCCACGACGACGTCGACCTTCCTGGCACGGAGCACGGCGGCGAGGTCGCTGACGGCGCGGTTGAACCGGGGCAGGAAGAGCACGGCGGCGCGGTTCGGGCGGCGCGGGAACGGCAGCCGTGGCACGAAGATCAGCTCGTAGCCGCGTGCGGGTACCAGGCGGGCCTCGAGGCCTTCCCTGGTGCCGAGCACGATCATGACCGCGTCGGGTTCGCGCGCGCGGATCGCATCGGCGACCGCGAGCAGGGGGTTGACATGGCCGGCGGTCCCGCCGCCGGCCAGGAGGTACGTGGTCACTCGGACACCCGTCTCGGTCCGGGCCGTGCCGCCGGGTGCTCGGTTCCGCCGGGGGTGCGCCCGGCCGGATCGGGGTGCGCGCGGGCGAAGGACAGCACGATGCCGATCGCGATCAGGGTCGAGAGCAGGGCTGTGCCGCCCGCGGAGACGAGCGGAAGCGGGACGCCGAGGACGGGGAAGACGCCGAGGACGACACCGATGTTGACGAGCGCCTGGCCGATGACCCAGACCATCACGGCGGCCGTCGACACGCGCGCCTGCACGCTCGTGCTCGAGCGCATGATCCGCAGGAAGGCGAACGCGAGCAGGATGAACATGCCGAGCACGACGATGGCGCCGATCAGGCCGAGCTCCTCGCCGATGATCGCGAAGATGTAGTCGTTGTCCGCAGCGGGCAGCCAGGACCATTTGGCCTTGGAGTTGCCGAGTCCGACGCCGAAGATCCCGCCGTTGGCGAGTGCCCAGGTGCCGTGCAGCGGCTGCCAGCACGCCGCGGAGATCGTTCCGGTGTGGTCGTCGCAGCCGGTGTTAAGGAAGGAGAGGATGCGGGTCATCCGGTTGGAGCTCGAGACGGCGACGAGCACGCCCGCGACCGTGCCGACCAGGAGCGGGAGCGCGAGCATCCGCAGCCGGACGCCCGCGAAGAAGAGCGCGCCGAAGAGGATTCCGGCCATGATGATGACGGTTCCGAGGTCGCCGCCGATCAGTACGAGCATGATCGATCCGCCGCCGACGCCGAACACGGGAATGTAGACGTGGCGCCAGTCGTCGAGCAGGTCCTGCTTCTGGGAGAGGATCATGCCGAGCCAGATGACGAGCGCGAGCTTGATCGCCTCGGACGGCTGGAACTGGACCCCGCCGAGGGACAGCCAGTTCGTGTTCCCTGCGACGGTGATGCCGAGCGGGGTGAAGACGACGAGGCACTGCAGCAGGCACGCGATGATCAGGGTCGGCCAGGCCACCCGCTGCCAGAACTTGATCGGCATCCGGCTGACGAAGAGCATCAGCGGGACACCCACGGCCGCGAAGCCGCCCTGGCGGAGCACGGTGCCGAAGAAGCCTGCGTTCTCGAGGTAGGAGTCGACCGACGATGAGGACAGCACCATCACCAGGCCGAAGGCGACGAGGAAGAGGGTCGTTCCGAGCAGCAGGAAGTAGCTCGTCGATTCCGCCTTGAACACGCGTCCGAGATGGATGCGGGTGGCGGGGTTGTGCGCCTCGGGCGCCGGCTGGTGGGGGGCTGCGGTCCTAGGCGTTCGAGCCAGGGGCAGTCTCGCCATCCGCCTCACCTCCCAGATAATCGTGAACGGCTTCCGCGAAGAGGCGGCCGCGTGCTGCGTAGTCGGAGAAC
>NZ_JASJVF010000128.1:0-9403 GCF_035019805.1 Cryobacterium sp. 10I1 | reverse complement strand
CCTGTTCGTCGACCACGGCCTGGGCATCCGGGCAGACAACGCGGCACGCGTGTTCGCGGACGTCAACCGGGGCGGCCGCCCTCACCCAGCCGACCGTGCCGATCGAGCCGCCGCTGCGCACGGAAGCCGGCCTCTTCGACCTCACCCTCGACGACCTGACCCCGATCGAGGTGGTCGTGCGCGATGCCGAGACCGGGCTGCCCCGCGAGGAGGCGGACGGCACGAACCGGCTGCGCACCCCGTTCCGGCGGAACCCGACGGCTGCCGAGAAGCGGGCGGGCCTCACCGGTCCGCAGCCGTCCTCGAGTGCGATCAAGCTGCTCGCCGAGATCGAACTCGCCAAGACCAAACCGCTCTGGCGCCTGCTGGTGTCGCTCAACATCCGTCACGTAGGTCCGGTCGCCGCGCGCGCCCTCGCAGGCCACTTCGGCAGCCTCGACGGGATCCGAGCGGCGACGCGGGACGAGCTCGCCGAGGTCGACGGCGTCGGTGGCATCATCGCAGACGCCATCATCGACTGGTTCGAGGTGGACTGGCACCGCGACATCGTGGACCAGTGGACCACCGCCGGGGTGCAGTTCCGGACGCCGGACCACCCGGGACCGGGCGCTGCCGCGGCCGCCGGGGGAGTGCTCGCCGGGCTCACCGTCGTCGCGACGGGGTCGATCGAGGGCTACACCAGGGAAGAAGCCCAGGAGGCGATCATCTCCGCTGGCGGAAAGAGCGCGTCGAGCGTGTCGAAGAACACCGACTTCGTGGCCGCCGGACCGGGCGCAGGTTCCAAGCTCACCAAAGCGGAGGCCCTCGGGCTGCGTATCCTCGACGCAGCGCAATTCCGGCTCCTCGTCACCGGAGGCCCCGCCGCGCTCGACGTGGCTGATGGCGCCGTCGCCGACGTGACCGGCGCCGACGTGACAGACGGTACGGTCACCGCACCGACCGACTGACGGGGCCGGATCGGTCACCGGTCAGTCCGGTTCGGGAGCCGTGCGGTGATCGACCCAGCCGAGGACCATCCGGTTGAAGAGTCCGACGTTCTCGATGCTCCAGACGTGGTGCATGCCGGGAGCGATCCAGGTGAGTGTCTGCGGGAGCCTGCTGCGCAGTTCGGGAAAGCTGCGCCGCACCAGGCGGGACTCCTTCTCTCCAGCGACGGCGAGGAGCGGACCCCGGTAATCGCCGAGCGAATCCGGGCAGCCGCCCCGGTTGACGTCCGCGAACACGCGTGCCGCGTTGTCTGCCCGGATGCCCAGGCCGTGGTCGACGAACAGGTCGACGGCGTCGGCAGGCAATCCGAACGCCTTCGCCTGCGCCTTCCAGTACCAGGCCCTGTCCCACAGTCGCAGCTGGAGGGTGTTGAGGAACCGGGCAGCTCCATGGATGCCGGTCACGGGTGCGCCCGAGATCAGACAGGACTGGATCAGCTCCGGGTGCCGGGCCATCAAGTGCACGGCGACGAGGCCGCCGAGCGAAAGCCCGATCACGTGGGCGCTCCCGCCCCTGGCCTGGGAGCGGATGATTTCGGCAACGTCGTCAGCGGTGCGATCCAGCGAATGCCACTCTTCCCCCGACCGGGAGCCGAAGCCCGGCAGGTCCGGTGTGAGGATGTGCCGGTCCGGCATGCCCTCGACCTGCGGCTGCCAGGACCAGGAGGCGACGGTGCCGCCGTGCAGTAACACGATCGTCTCCGGGCCAGGGGCGTCTACGCCGTGCTCGAGCGGATACCCGGTCACCGTGAAGCCGTGACCAGGACGGATTCGGTTTCGTCCAGCCAGGCGAGTTCCGCCTCGGCGTGGACGATTCCGTTGCGGAGCGTGGCCCGTCGCAGGGCCTGGCCGATGGTTTCCGGTCGCCCGGGATCCCGGGCCTCGATGGTGGTCAGGCGCGCGAGCAGCCGGCTCGCTTCCTCCCTCCGAGCTCGGAGGAGTTCGCGGACGCCGTCGGTTCCGAGCGCTCCGGCGAAGAAGATGCGCATCAGGAAGGACTCGTGCGGGGTCTCAGGTTCCAGCGGCGCCCTGAGCGCGGCATCGAGGGCCGCGTGACCCGCCGGGGTGATCCGGTGTTCGCGCCGATCTGGCTTGCCGTCCTGGGCGATGACCGTGACCTCGGCGAGTCCGTCAGCGACCAGACGGCTGAGCGTGCGATAGATCTGGGACTGGTCCGCAGACCAGAAATGAATGACGGATGCCTCGATCCTCTTATTGAGGTCGTACCCGGAGAGGGGCGAGAGCTCGAGCATCCCGAGCAAAGCAATGGTCAGTGACATGCCTATATAAGACCACGCATATATGCCCGCGCGCAATACCCGGTTTTACTGCCCGAATATTTGCACCCGGACCGGGGACAAAGTTCATCCCCAACGGGCGCATTCTTCGATACTCTAAAAGTGCAGGGTGTGCACTTGATACCGTGCCGATCCACCGCTCGGTGTTCGTGAGGGGACGTACCCAGGTTTGCTGTTAGGCGCGGCAATTCTTCTTGCATCCTCGCTGGTATTCAATGGGGCCAGCGAGGCCTTTCAGGTGCACGAATACGCGGTCGTGTCGAGCGACACCGACCTGGGACTGCAGCCCCTCGGCCTCGAACCGGTCGTGTCGATCGACGGAGACGTCAACTCCCTCCGCTTCCTGCGCGGGTCGAGCCTCCTCGCCGGGCTTGCCCGGCTCTCGGTCGCAGACATCTCGAGCTTCGTGTTGGACTTCCCCGAACAGCTCGACTCCCTCCTCGCGGTTCCGCCGGCCGCGACAGAGGTCACCGGCTGGTGGACGTCCCTCGGCGGCACCGAACGCTCCTCCCTCATCGCCGCGGCACCCCGCCTCGTCGGCAACCTCGAGGGCATCCCGTTCCGGGAGCGTGGCCGGGCGAACGCCCGATACCTGAACGAGAGCATCACCGAGACCCAGCAGCGCCTCGCGGGCACGCTGAGCGACGACGACCGCACGAGCGCCACCCACGAGCTCGCCGTCCTCGACCAGGTGCGCACCGCACTCAGGCAAGCCGACGCGGGGCCGCGCCGCTCCCTGATCCTGCTCGACAGCACGGGCGGCGGTCGCGCGGCCATCGCGCTCGGCAATCCCGACACCGCCGACTACGTCGGCTTCCTCGTTCCCGGAATGAACTACACCGTCGAGGCCGAGATCGTGCACTGGACGGACACGGCGAACGACCTGTACATGGAACAGGAGAAGGTGCTTGCCGAACGCGCAGGCCAGGGCGCGGGCCAGGCGAATGCCAGCATCGCGACGGTCGCCTGGATCGGCTACGAGGTCCCCGACCTGTTCAGCGTCGGCGGCCTCGACAAGGCCATCGTCGGAGCCGACTTCCTCGAGAAGTCCTCCCTCGGCATCCGCTCGGACCGCGGGGGGCACCAGCCTTTCATCTCCGTCTACGCGCACTCCTACGGCTCGACCGTCGCGCTCACCGCCCTCGCCCGCGGCTCCTTCGATGTCGACGCCCTCGTGCTCGTCGGATCGCCGGGCAGCCAGATCCAGTCCGCGGCCAGCCTGCATGTGACGGGCGAGAACGTCTGGGTCGGCAAGGCCGACTGGGATCCGGCCGTCAACAGTGCCTTCTTCGGGAGTGACCCGGGGGCCGAATCGTACGGGGCGCATCCGCTCGGGGTCCGCGGTTCGACCGACCGGATCACCGGGGCCAGCCTCACGGCCTCGCTCGGCCACAACGCGTATTTCGAGCCAGGGAGCGAGTCGCTGCACAACATGGCGCTGATCGGAACGGACAACGCGGATTTGGTCACCAACGGCTCCGAATAGAATTGGGTATTCACCTCAACCACAATCGGAGCAACATGTCTGAAATCACGGCCGAGCAGGTTGCGCACTTGGCAAACCTCGCCCGGATCGACCTCAGCCCGGAGGAGATCACCCGCCTCACCGCCGAACTCGGCCAGATCGTGGACTCGGTGGCGAAGGTCGCCGAAGTCGCAACGCCCGAAGTTCCCGCGACGAGCCACCCGATGCCGTTGACCAACGTTTTCCGCGCCGACGTCGTCGTGCCGTCCCTGTCCGTCGAAGAAGCACTTTCCGGATCGACCGACCGCGACGGCGACAAATTCCGCGTGCCCGCGATCCTGGACGAGGAGTAACCATGACCGATCTCACCCGGCTCTCCGCCGCCGACCTGTCCATTCTCCTCACGAGCGGCGCCGTCAGCTCCGTCGAGGCGACGCAGGCCCACCTTGACCACATCGCGGCCGTCGACACCGACGTACACGCGTTCCTGCACGTGGCCGGGGCGAACGCCCTCGCCGCGGCCGCCGTCGTGGACGCCCAGCGCGCCGCCGGTGCCGTGCTCGGTCCGCTCGCGGGCGTGCCCATCGCCATCAAGGACGTGCTCGCGACGCGCGACATGCCCTCGACCGCCGGCTCGAAGATCCTCGAGGGCTGGATCCCGCCCTACGACGCCACGGTCGTGCGGCTCGTCCGCGAAGCCGGGCTGATCCCGCTCGGCAAGACCAACATGGACGAATTCGCGATGGGCTCGTCCACCGAGTTCTCCGCGTACGGCCCGACCCACAACCCCTGGGACCTCGACCGGATTCCCGGCGGCTCCGGCGGAGGATCCGCCGCAGCGGTGAGCGCGTTCGAAGCGCCCCTCGCCCTCGGCAGCGACACCGGCGGATCGATCCGCCAGCCCGCAGCTGTCACCGGATCCGTCGGAGTCAAGCCGACATACGGCGGAGTCTCCCGCTACGGTGCGATCGCCCTGGCCTCCTCGCTCGACCAGGTCGGACCGGTCAGCCGCACCGTCTACGACGCCGCGCTTCTGCACGACGTTCTCAGCGGCCACGACCCGCTCGACTCCACCTCGCTGACCGACCGCTGGCCTTCGATGGCCGCCGCCGCGATCGCGGGCCGGGTTGACGGTGCCCTCACCGGCGTCCGGATCGGTGTCGTCAAGGAGCTGTCCGGCCCCGGGTTCCAGCCCGGAGTCCTGCAGCGCTTCAACGAAACCCTCGCGATGCTCGTCGCAGCCGGCGCCGAGATCGAAGAGGTCAGTGCACCGAGCTTCGAATATGCCGTCGCCGCGTATTACCTGATCCTCCCCGCCGAGGCCTCGAGCAACCTCGCCCGCTTCGACTCGGTGCGTTTCGGCATCCGCGTGGACCCGGCAGAGGGACCGCTCACGAGCGAACGGGTCATGGCCGCGACGCGCGACGCCGGTTTCGGACCCGAGGTCAAGCGCCGGATCATCCTCGGCACCTACGCTCTGAGCGCCGGCTACTACGACGCGTACTACGGCAGCGCCCAGAAGGTGCGCACCCTGATCCAGCGCGACTTCGACGCCGCATTCGAGAAGGTCGACGTGTTGTTGTCCCCGAGCGCGCCGACCACGGCGTTCAAGTTCGGCGAGAAGATGGACGACCCGATGGCGATGTACCTCAACGACGTCACCACGATCCCGGCGAACCTCGCCGGCATCCCGGGAATGAGCCTGCCGATGGGCCTCGCGCCGGAGGACGGCCTGCCCGTCGGGCTGCAGGTCATGGCGCCCGCCAAGCAGGACGCCCGTCTGTACACCTTCGGTGCCGCCGTCGAGCAGCTGCTCGAAGCGCACTGGGGACACACCCTGCTCAGCCTTGCGCCGAAACTGGCACCCACACAAATGTTCGCGAGCGAAGGGGGAGCCGTCTGATGAAGAAGGCTGAACTGATGGATTACGACAAGGCCCTCGAACTGTTCGAGCCGGTGCTCGGCTTCGAGGTGCACGTCGAACTCAACACCAAGACCAAGATGTTTTGCGGCTGCGCCAACGAATTCGGCCAGGGTGCGAACACGAACACCTGCCCGACCTGCCTCGGACTCCCCGGCGGGCTCCCGCAGGTGAACGCGAAGGCGATCGAGTCGAGCATCCGCCTCGGGCTCGCCCTCGGCTGCGAGATCGCGGAATACTCGCGCTTCGCCCGCAAGAACTACTTCTACCCCGACACCGCGAAGAACTTCCAGACCTCCCAGTACGACGAGCCGATCGCGTTCAACGGGCAGCTCACGATCGAACTCGAGAGCGGCCGCCAGGTCACGATCGACATCGAACGCGCCCACATGGAAGACGACGCGGGCAAGCTCACCCACGTCGGCGGCGCGACCGGCCGGATCCAGGGCGCCGACTACTCGCTCGTCGACTACAACCGCGGCGGCGTGCCCCTCGTCGAGATCGTCACGCAGATGATCGAGGGCGGCGAGGCCGACTCTCCCGAGATCGGGCGCACCTACGTTGCGGCGATCCGCGAGATCGTCAAGGCGCTCGGCGTGTCCAACGCGCGGATGGAAGAGGGCAACGTGCGCTGCGACGCGAACGTGTCCCTGCGCCCGCGCGGCTCCGGAAAGCTCGGCACCCGCACGGAGACCAAGAACGTCAACTCGCTCCGCAGCGTCGAACGTGCCGTCCGTTACGAGATCCAGCGCCAGGCCGCACTCCTCGCCGCCGGCGGAACGATCACGCAGGAGACCCGGCACTGGCATGAGGACACCGGCATCACGTCCGCGGGCCGGCCCAAGTCCGACGCCGACGACTACCGCTACTTCCCGGAGCCCGACCTCGTCCCCGTCGCGCCCTCCCGCGCCTGGGTCGAAGAACTCCGCGCGACCCTGCCGGAGCCGCCCGCGGCACGCCGCAAGCGCCTCCAGGCCGACTGGGGCTTCGCCAACCTCGAGTTCCAGGACGTCGTCAACTCCGACCTGCTCGACGCTGTCGAGGCCACCGTCGCAGCCGGCGCATCCGCCCAGTCCTCCCGCAAGTGGTGGACCGGCGAGGTCGCCAGGCTCGCGAACGTCGCCGGCGTCTCCGCTGACTCCCTCGTCGAGCCGGTGCAGCTCGCCGCTTTGATCGAACTGGTCACCGCGGGAACGCTGACCGACCGCCTGGCCCGCCAGGTGCTCGAGGGCGTCATCGCCGGCGAAGGCACCCCGCTCGAGGTCGTGGAGATCCGCGGTCTTGCCGTCGTTTCCGACGACGGCCCGCTCATCGAGGCCATCGACCTCGCTCTCGCTTCCCAGCCCGACGTGCTCGCGAAGATCCGCGATGGCAAGGTCCAGGCGGCCGGTGCCGTGATCGGTGCCGTCATGAAGGCCATGCGCGGACAAGCGGATGCCGCACGGGTACGGGAACTTGTCCTCGAAAGGGCAGGAACGGCCGAGTAATGGCTCTCTGGAAGCGACGCGAGCCCGCACCGGACGGGCCCGCGAGTCGAGCCGTTTTCGGCGTCGGGATGCAGGTGCTGGTGCGGCTCGACCGGAGCCGCTACCCGGAGTCGATGGTCGAAGACCCCATCGGCGTCATCGTCGGGGCGGGGGACACCGACGGCGCAGCCCTCTACGCCCCTGTCTCCGGTCGGGAGGCGATCTGGACCGTGCAGTTCGACGAACCGTTCTATGGGCTCGACGGCTCGGGCCCGCACGAATCGGCCCGGGTTGCCCAGACCTCCCTCGAACCGGCCCCGGAAGCGTGATCGCGATGAGCGCAGCCCAGGAACGTCCCGATTCCCCGAGCGTTGAGTCCACGGCGACCCCCGCTGACATTCGACGCTGGCGCCAGTACCTCGCCGATGAACGCGCGGAGGCCGCGGTCTACCGCGACCTCGCCTCCCGCCGGACCGGTGAGGAGAAGGAGATCCTGCTCGCCCTCGCCGAGGCGGAAGCCCGGCACGAGGCGCACTGGCGGGACCTGCTCGGCGACCAGGCCGGCCCGCCGAAACGTGGAGCGGTGCGCACCCGGTTCCTCGGGTTTCTCGCAAGACGATTCGGTTCCGTCTTCGTGCTCGCGCTCGCCCAGCGGGCGGAAGCGCGCTCGCCATACGATTCCGACGTCGACGCGACGAAGACGATGGCGGCGGACGAACGCATCCACGAGGAGGTCGTGCGGGGGCTGGCCGCCCGCGGACGCCAGCGCCTCGCCGGGTCGTTCCGCGCAGCCGTGTTCGGCATCAACGACGGCCTCGTCTCCAACCTCGCCCTCGTGCTCGGTATCGGCGCGACCGGCGTTCCCGCCGCGACCATCCTGTTCACGGGCATCGCCGGTCTGCTCGCCGGCGCCCTGTCGATGGGTGCGGGTGAGTACGTCTCGGTGCGGTCGCAGCGGGAGTTGCTCGAGGCATCCACCCCCCAGGCGACCGCGCGCACGGTGCTCTCGCACCTCGACCTCGCAGCCAACGAGCTCACCCTCGTCTACCGGGCGCAAGGCATGGCGGCGGACGAGGCCGAGGCGCAGGCGCACGAGGTGCTGCGCACGCTGACCATGGCGACCGGACCGGTTTCGGTTGCCGCCCCGGTCCAGGGCGCCGACATCGCGCACGGGGCTCTCGACCCCGCGACGGACGAGCACGAGGCGATCGGAACCGGCTGGGGTGCCGCGTCCTCGAGCTTCTGCTTCTTCGCCTCCGGCGCCATCCTCCCTGTGCTGCCCTACCTGTTCGGCCTCGAGGGGCTTGCGGCGATCGTGGTCGCGTCCGTGCTCGTCGGGCTCGCCCTCCTTGCGACGGGCGCGATTGTCGGCCTGCTTTCCGGCGGGCCGCCGCTCCGGCGTGCGCTCCGCCAGCTGCTGATCGGCTTCGCGGCAGCCGGGGTCACCTACGTGCTCGGCCTGCTCTTCGGCACCTCGCTCGGGTAGCGCCTTCGGGAGCGATCTACGGGCGGGGTGTCGGGGCTACGAGCCGCGACGGACGTTACACAGTCCATCCAGGATGAACGGAGTCTCACCGCTCGTCGGCGGTGTTGGCGTCTGCTGCCTCGGGTCTGCACCCGGTGTCGAATTCAGGAGATTCTTGGTGTCGGGTGGGATCGGCGGCACTGGTCCGCGGACCGGAGTTGCCCGCCCGGGAGGATCTCCTGAATTCGGAACCACGGGCAGGAGAATCAACCGTCTTCAGGTATGAAACTCGGAATGAGAAGCCCACAATTATGTGAGTAAGTCTCGTCTTTGTGTTCGATTCGGCGTAGAATCGGGGTATGGCAGGAGCTTCCGATCCCCAGTCACACACCCCGCAGACACCCGGTTCCGGGGCTGCGGGTGATCAGCCCACCGCAGGCGCCGAGTCGGCCCATTCGGTCGAGGTTGCCGAGGGTTTCGAGGGCGCTGAAGGGCTGGCCAGGTCGGTGCCGTCGGTGCCGTCGGTGCATGCGGATGCTGTCGCAAGGCTCGTGGAGGCGCAGGCGGTTCTCGCAGACGCCCTGGCGGCGATCCCGGTGGGGCTGCTCAGTGACACAGAAGCTGTGACGGCGCTGAGCACCGTGGAGGCGATCGGGCGGACAGTGGACGCGGCCAGGGTGAGCACGGCGACGGATGTGGACCGGCGGGCTCGGGTTTTGGGCCGGGAGGGCCTGGCCTGGCGGATGGGCTGCACGGGCCCGTGGGATGTCCTCACCCGGGTGACGCGGGTGTCGGCCCGGGA
>NZ_JASJVF010000127.1:0-9414 GCF_035019805.1 Cryobacterium sp. 10I1 | reverse complement strand
CCACCCGCACCCGCGTTGAGGGCCGTGAGCTTTCCGTCCTTCGTGATGAGGCCGTCGAGGCCGGCCTGGACTCCGGCTGCCTGCGCGCTGGCGGTCTTCATACCGGTAGTGACGGTTGTCAACTGGAGGAGCGCAGCGTCAACATCGGCGGTGCTGAGATTGGCCGACGTCAGCTGTGTCCTGATAGCGGTCAGACTCGATTCGAGAGCTGTCGTCGTCGTCGCGTTAAGTGTCGTGACTGCATCGCCAGTAGCCGCGGAAAGGGCAGGCACGCCCTTCTCAAGCAGCGCCTTGGTCCCTGCCGACACGGAGGCCGCTCCTGTGGAGAGCGGGACTGTCCCGTCGGCAAGCTTCTTCGTTCCGGCCGCGAGGTCTGCAGCGCCGCCGGAGACCTTCGTCGCCCCTGCAGACACCTGGCTGGCGCCGGTCGCGAGCGTCGCAGTCCCGGTGGCAAGGCTCGTTGCCCCGCTCGAGAGCTGGCTCGTTCCGGTCGCGAGCTGGCCGAGGCCGGAGGCGAGCACGCCCACGCCGCTGGAGAGCTGGGCGGCACCGGTTGCGAGGCTTGCGCTCCCGTCGGAGGCGGTCGTCGCGCCATCCGTCAGCTTGGTCGCGCCGTCCGCGGCCGTGACGAGGCTCGAGCGCACGTCGGACAAGCCGATCAGGAGCCGGTCGGCCGCTTCCTCATTGACCTTCGAGACGATGGCCTCCCGGATCTTCGTCGCGGCCTGGCCGCCGATCGTCGAAGCGAGATAGCTGTTCGTGTCGTTCGTGGTGAGGGTGATCACCGACTTCCGCGGTGTCGACGTGGCCGAGGATGCGATGCCCTCGGAGAAGTCGGCCGGAATGGTCACGCTGAAGTCATAGCTCGCGTCGGCGACGCCGGCCGCGGCCGTGGCCGCGGAGACACGGTGCCATTGGAAGGCTCCGGCGTCGGTGAGCTGCGTTGCGATGTCGTCGCCGTAGTTGTGGCTCACATCGTCGATGACCGTCCCCGTGTCGGCGACGACGAGGGCGACCGGCACGCGGTCGAGACCCGCATACGGGTCCTGGTTGGCCCACAGGTACAGGCCGCCGTAGAGCACGGGCACGAGCAGCAGGGCGGCGAGGGCGACCCGGGACATCACGGTTGCGGTCAGTCGCGCCAGTTCGGCGCGAATCATGGCGAAAACTTTCACAGGACATCGGCTCCGGGGATGGTGACGGGGAAGCGGGTGAGTCCGGCGGGCAGCATGCCGTCCGGCTCCAGGTTGGCGAGCTCGAGGTCAGCGATGGCGTGCGCCGAGGCGTCGCCGGCGATGACGAGCACCGCATAGCCACGCGCCGCCAGTCCACCGGCGATGTCCCACCAGCCGAGCGGATCGCCGCCGTGGCGGTCGGGAGAGGTGAGCACAAGCCCCAGCACGCCGTCGCGCAGCACGGCCAGTTCGGTCAACAATCGGATGCGGTCGTCGGGCGCGAGGTCGCCCATGTCGCTCCGCGCCCGGTCGGCGAGGCCGAGCCCGGCGAGCAGGTGCTGGGTGGACTTGCGACGGAGGCCGGCGAACATGAGCTCTTCGGCGACGACGTCTTCGACCATGACGTCCGCGGCGGGCTCCGAGACGCCGAGGGCGTCGACGAGAGCGATCTGGCGACGCACTGCGGCGTAGTCGGTGTGACCGTCGATCGTGACGGTCCCGCTGTCCGGGCGCATCCGGCCGGAGGCGATGAGGCCGAGGACCGTGGGACGGCGTTCGGTCTCGGCCCGGGCGAAGGCGACGGCGCCACTGCTGAATTCCAGGGTCGTCGACGGAAGGGCAGAGTCTCTCGGGCCCTTGGTGACGGACGAGAGGTTAACGCGCATGCGAGCGCCTCCGGAGGTGAGAGGAAACCCATACGACGTCGGCACGGGTTCCGGGGGGAAGGAATAGGCATCGCGGCGCTGGGACTGAGGCCACTCTAATTCACCAGCACGTGATTTTCACTGACTAGTCAGTTCTGGTCAGACGCGGGGTCGTCGGGTGATCGAGGTGGACGAAGCCGGACCTGCTTGCGCGGGGCGTTCGACGGATCTATACTGACTAGTCGGTACAAAACGAGTACCGCCACGAAAGGAACGACGTGCAGGCGACACTGGTAGCGGACGAACTGACTGTCAGTTACAAACGAGGCCTGGTCTACGGGCCGATCAGCTTCAGCGCCGACGACGGCCTCACGGTCATCTGCGGCCCGGCCGGCAGTGGGCGCACGAGCCTGCTCCTCACCCTCGCCGGGCGGATGCGGCCAACCTCCGGAACCTTGTCGGTGCTCGGCGAAGACCTTCCCCGCCGCGCCCGCCGGGTCCAGCGCCGCACCGGCGTGTCCGGGTTCCACGGCATCGACTCCCTCGAAGAGTCGGTCACCGTCGGGGCGGCCATCCGCGAGCGCCACGCCTGGCTCGCCCCCTGGTGGTCCTTCATCCGGGCGGTCGACGACGCCGAGGTCGTCCGCGTCTGCGCGCCGGTCTTCGGCGATATCCCGGTTCCGGCCGCGAGCACGATGATCTGGGACCTCGACGAGGTCGAGATGGTGCTCCTCCGCGCGTCGCTGGCCATGATGAGTCGGCCCAGCGTGCTGTTCTTCGACCAGGTCGAGCAGGTGCACTCCCCGGAGGCACGCCGCCTGCTCTGGGCCCGGCTCGGCGCGATCGTCGCAGCCGGCACTCCCGTGATCGCCTCGGCCATCGCACCGGACTACGAAATGTGGGCGGAACTCGGACTCGAACCGACCGTCCAGTACATGAACCAGGAGATTCGCTAGATGTTCGCCTTCCTATCCACGGGCACCGAACTGCGCCGATTCGGCAAGGGCACCCTGCCCAAGATCGCGCTCGTCGTGTTGATGTTCATTCCCCTGATCTACGGCGCCCTCTACCTGTGGGCCTTCTGGGCGCCGGACAAGGAACTCAGCAAGCTCCCGGTCGCCCTCGTCAACTCCGACACGGGCGCCGTCCGTGACGGCACGGACGTGACCGCGGGCAACGACCTCGTCGGCAAGCTCCTCGACGGTCACGACCTGGGCTGGGTCGAAACCAGCGCGGCCGACGCCGCCACCGGGGTGACCGACGGCGACTACTACTTCTCCGTCACCATCCCCGCAGACTTCTCCACGGATGCGATCTCCGCAGGCACAGACACCCCGACCGCTGCCGAGGTGCTCGTCGACTACAACGACAGCAACAGTTTCCTCGCCTCCACCCTCGGCAAGCAGGCCATGATCCAGCTGCGGGACGCCGTGTCCCTGAACATCGGGGACCAGACCGTCAACACGATGCTCGTGGCCGTGAACAAGGCCGGTGACGGCATCCGCACCGCCGCGGCCGGTGCCGGAACGCTCGCAGACGGCCTCAGCACGGCCGAATCCGGCACAGGCACTCTCGTCGCCGGGCTGAACGACCTCTCCGCCGGCGCGTCCACCCTTGACGACGGCGCGGCACAGGTGGCCGACGGATCGTCGACGCTGGCCGCGGGGATAGGCACGCTGTCCTCGGGCGCGGCAACGCTCTCCTCTTCCTCGCTGAAGCTCTCCGACGGCGCGTCGACTGTCGCCGCGGGGACCCAGAAGGTGTCCGATGGACTCGCCTCGGCGGCCACGGGGGCAGCCACCCTCTCGGACTCCTCAGACCAGCTCGCCGCGGGGGCGACCTCGATCGCGACGGGAACCGGACAGCTCGCAACCGGGACGAAGGACCTCGACGACGGCCTCGCGAAACTGGAGGCGGCCATGGCCGCTGCCCCGGCCGGCACGCCGGCATCCGCGTTCCTGTCGACCGTGACGAAGCTCGCGACCGGAGCCGACACCCTCAACACGAAGACGCAGGGCGCTGCCACCCAGGTTTCGGGATACGCGACGCTGAGCGGAAACTTCGCCACCGGTGCGGACAGCCTCGCCGCCGGAACCGGCACCCTCGTCGACGGCAGCAGCCAGCTCGTCGCGGGCGGCACCGCCCTGCAGTCCGGCACCGTGCAACTCGCCGACGGCAGCCACACCCTGGCCGATGCCCTCGCGACCGGAGCCGCGGACGCACCCAGCCTCACCGACGCGCAGATCTCCGAGAAGGCCGCGGTGATCGCGAACCCCGTCGACCTCAATCAACGGTGGGAGAACGCCTCGGACAGCTTCGGCGAGGGCTTCGCGCCCTTCTTCCTCGCCCTGGCCACCTTCGTCGGTGCACTCATCACCTGGCTCATCCTGCGTGCCCTGCCGACCCGCGCGCTCGCCAGCGCCGCCTCGGGCCTGCGTGCCACGATGACCGGTTTCCTGCCGGCCATGGCGATCGGGTTGAGCCAGGTCATCATCATGGTCCTGGTGCTCGTCTACGGCATCGGGCTGACCCCGGCGCACTGGCTGGGCATGTCCGCGTTCATCTACCTCACAACGCTCGCGTTCCTGGCGCTGCAGCAGATGTTCATCATCCTGTTCGGCACGGCGGCAGGCCGCGTGATCAGCCTGGTGCTGCTCATGCTGCAGCTCAGCTCCTCCGGCGGGACCTATCCCGTCGAGACCACGCCGGAGTTCTTCCAGATCCTGCACCCGTGGATGCCCGCTTCCTACGTCGTCACCGGGCTGCGGCAGCTCATCACGGGCGGGATCGACTCTAGACTGTGGCTTTCCGTGCTCGTTCTCGTAGGCATCCTGGTCGGCTCGATCGCGATCAGCGCCTGGAGCGCGTCTCGGCAGCGGATGTGGACGATCACCCGGCTGCACCCGGAACTGACCATCTAGGGTTGCGACCCGAACCGAGTGCGACGAAGGGACCGACTATGCCACGTGCGACGGGAACAAAACGGGCGATCCTGGACGCCGCGCTGGAGCTGGCCGCCACCCGCGGGATCACCGGCACCACGATGGACGACGTTGCCGAGCTCGCGCACGTGGCCAAGGGCAGCCTGTACTACAACTTCAGCTCGAAGGACAAGCTCTTCGAGGCGCTGCTGGAGGAGGGGGTCGGCTCGCTCTCCGACTCCCTCCGGGCGGCGCGTGACGGGCTGCACGGGCGGGAGGCGCTCGTCGCGCTGATCGCGGTGCTCCTCGACCTGATCGAGTCGAACGCGGGACTCGCCAAGCTCATGGCGGCCGAGATCTTCCGCACCGACCGGGCCTGGCAGAAGACCCTCTTCGCCCTGCGGCACGAGGCCCTCGCCGTCTTCGCGGAGGCGATCGCCGAGGCCCGTCCGGCCACGGCGGCAGCGGGAACGAGCGGGTTGATGGCGTCGAGCGTCTTCGGCGCCGTGCTCATGGCAGGCCTCGAATGGCTGGTGTTCGATCCCGACCGCGACCGCGACGAGGTCTCCGGGGCCATCCTCGAGTCGCTCTCGGGCGGCTTGCTCGCCTGATCCCGCGCCCGGTCGCACTCCGGTTCGCACTCCCGGCCGCGGCGACGCGATGGCGAAACCGGGACATTTCCGGGCATCAGCCCGGGGGTGGCGGCAGGTTCCGTGGGGCTCAGAGTGCTCACCGCGTTAGGATCGAGTGTGACCGGCGAAAACTTGATCGACCAGCCCGAGACCCTCCTTCCCGCGGAACCGGAGGTGATCGCGGCGCTCCGGAGTACCGAAAGCCACGCGTTGCCGTCCCTCGTCGCCGCGCACCCGACGTCCTCCCTGGCCTGGGCGGTGCTGGCGGATGTCGCCCACCTCGAAGGCCGCACCATCGAGGCCTATGCCTTCGCCCGCGTCGGCTACCACCGCGGCCTCGACGCCCTCCGCAAGGCCGGCTGGCGCGGACACGGCCCGATCCCGTGGACCCACGAGCCCAACCGCGGGGTGCTGCGCGCCCTGTATGCGTTGCGCCGCTCCGCCGCCGAGATCAACGAGCAGGACGAGTTCGACCGTCTCACCGTCTTCCTGAACGACGCCGATCCGACCGCGATCGCGCGCATCGACCAGGAAACCATCACGCCAGACGGCTACCGGGCCGATGACCCGGCCCCGATCACCGAGGCGTTTTTCATCCGAGGAGAGAACTAATGCCAGCGATCGTTTTGGTCGGAGCCCAGTGGGGCGACGAGGGCAAGGGTAAGGCCACCGACCTCCTCGGTAGCCGCGTCGACTACGTCGTCAAGTTCAACGGCGGCAACAACGCCGGGCACACCGTGGTGATCGACGGCGAGAAGTATGCGCTGCACCTGCTGCCCTCCGGCATCCTGACCCCCGGCGTCACGCCGATCATCGCGAACGGCGTCGTCGTCGACATCGAGGTGCTCTTCGAGGAGCTCGACGCGCTGATCTCCCGCGGCGTCGACGTGTCCCGGCTGAGGGTGAGCGCCAACGCGCACATCATCACCCAGTACCACCGCACGGTCGACAAGGTCACCGAGCGCTTCCTCGGCAAGCGCCAGATCGGCACGACCGGTCGGGGCATCGGCCCGACCTATGCCGACAAGATCAACCGGGTCGGCATCCGCGTGCAGGACCTCTTCGACGAGAACATCCTCCGCCAGAAGGTCGAGGGCGCCCTCGCCCAGAAGAACCACCTGCTCGTCAAGGTCTACAACCGTCGCGCGATCTCGGTCGACGAGATCGTGACCGACCTGCTCAGCTACGCCGAGCGCCTCCGCCCGATGGTCGCAGACACCGCGCTGCTCCTGCACCAGGCGCTCACTGCGGGCAAGACCGTGCTCTTCGAGGGCGGCCAGGCCACGATGCTGGATGTCGACCACGGCACGTACCCGTTCGTCACGTCCTCGAACGCGACGTCCGGCGGTGCGGTCACGGGATCCGGCATCGGCCCGAACCGGATCGACCGCGTCCTCGCCGTCGTCAAGGCGTACACGACCCGCGTCGGCGCCGGCCCGTTCCCGACAGAGCTCTTCGATGAATCCGGCGAGTTCCTGCGCGCCAAGGGCTTCGAGTTCGGCACCACGACCGGCCGCCCGCGCCGCTGCGGCTGGTACGACGCACCCGTCGCCCGCTACACGGCCCGCATCAACGGGGTCACCGACTTCGTGCTCACCAAGCTCGACGTGCTCACCGGCCTCGCCGCCATCCCGGTCTGCGTCGCGTACAGCGTCGACGGCGTCCGCCACGACGAGGTGCCCGTCTCGCAGTCTGACTTCCACCACGCGAAGCCCATCTACGAGGACTTCCCCGGCTGGACCGAGGACATCACCGGCGTCCGCACCTTCGAGGAGCTGCCGCGGAACGCCCAGGACTACGTGCTCGCGCTCGAGAAGATGAGCGGCGCCCGCATCTCCGCGATCGGCGTCGGCCCCGGCCGCGAAGCGATCGTGTCCCGCCACGACCTGATCAACTGAGAGCTGAGCTGAGCTGAGCCGGGCCGCAAGGGTCTGAACCGACAAGAGCGGATGCGCGGGGCGCATCCGCTCTTGTCGTCTCTTGTCGTCTCACGTCGTCGCGCGCCGCTTCGAACGAGCGGATGCTGCCATTCACCGGCGGGTTCCAGACGTTGCGCTCAGAGGGGGCCGACGCCGACGGCCGCACACGTTACAGTCGGCAGGTGACCGATAGCACCGCCCCGCGCGACGCCCCCACTTCTGCAGTACCCGCTCCCGGCGAGCCTGCTCGTCGCGCCGTCGTCGCGCTGCAGTTCCTCGGCATGGGCGTCGTCTGGGGCTCGAGCTTCCTGTTCATGAAGGTCGCCCTCACCGGAGTGAGCTTCGGGCAGGTCGCCTGGTCGCGCCTCGTGCTCGGCGGCCTCACCCTCGGCCTGATCGTGCTCATCACCCGGCCCCGGGTGAACAACGGCCCCGTGTTGCCGCGCGAAGCGGCCGTGTGGCTGCACTTCCTCGTGATCGCGGTGAGCGGATGCGTCGTGCCGCATCTCCTCTTCGCGTGGGCCGAGCAGTACGTGTCCTCGAGCCTCGCGAGCATCTACAACGCCGTGACACCGATCATGACGGCCCTGATGGCGACCCTCGCCTTCCGCGTCGAACGGCTCGGGCGCGGGCAGGTGCTCGGGGTGGTCGTCGGCATCGCCGGCGTGCTCGTGATCATCGGGCCGTGGCGCTACGCGGCGCTCACCGGGGACCTCTGGGGCCAGCTCGCCTGCCTCGGCGCGGCGGTGTGTTACGGCTTCACGTTCGGGTACACCCGCCGGTTCCTGAGCGGGCGGCCGATCGCGGGGGCGACGTTCGCGTTCCTCAACATCGGGCTCGGCGGGGCGATCATGCTGCTGCTCACGCCCGTGCTGGCCTGGCACCCGGTGTCGCTCAGCCCGGCGATCGTCCTGAGCCTGCTCACTCTCGGCGCCCTCGGCACCGGGCTCGCCTACATCTGGAACATCAACGTGCTCCGCGCCTGGGGCCCGACGAACGCGTCGACGGTGACGTATGTGACGCCCGTCGTCGGCGTCGTGCTCGGGGTGCTGCTGCTCGGCGAGACGCTGTCCTGGAACGAGCCGTTGGGCGCGCTCCTCGTGCTGCTCGGCATCCTGCTCGCGCAGAAGCGCATCCGCTTGCCCCTGCCGCGCCGCGCCCTCGCCTAGCCGCCTGACCACTGCCCGCGAAAGCGGGTGAATCGTCGGTCTGCGGCAGCCATAACGACGATTCACCCGCTTTCGCGCCGGGGTGCGCACGGTATCGTTCAGTCATGGCCGAACACGAGGAATTGCCCGCCGGTGCGGGGCGGGATGCGATCGACGAATTGAACGGCATCCGCCAGAGCATCGACAATATCGATGCCGCCCTTATCCACATGCTCGCTGAGCGCTTCAAGTTCACCCAGCAGGTCGGACGACTCAAGGCCAGGCACGGTCTCCCCGCCGCAGACCCCGCGCGGGAGCTGCAGCAGATCCAGCGTCTGCGTGCGCTCGCCGAGGAGGCCAGGCTCGACCCCGGTTTCGCCGAGAAGTTCCTCAACTTCATCGTCGCCGAGGTCATTCACCATCACGTGGCGATCGCGGGCGGCCAGCCGGGCGTGGGAGACGGGCAGGCACCCGGCGCTGCCATCGGGGTCATGCCCGATTCGGCGATCGGTGCACCGGCGCCTGCGACTGCGGAACCCGCAGGCCCGGCGTCGTGAGCTGGGACCCGCGCCACCTCCCCGACCAGTCCGGCAAGACCTTCGTCGTCACCGGCGCCAACGCCGGCCTCGGCTATTTCACAAGCGAACAACTCGCCGCGACCGGTGCGCACGTCGTGCTGGCCTGCCGCAATCCCGTGAAGGCGGATGCCGCGATCGCGGCCATCCGCGGACGGGTACCCGGGGCATCCGTTTCGACGATCAACCTCGACGTCGCCGACGCCGACAGTGTGCGCGCGGCCGCCGTGCTGCTGCTCGAGCTGCCCCGCCTCGACGGACTCGTGCTCAACGCCGGCATCGTGCACCCGCCCCGGACCCGCGAGTCGAGCGCGGCCGGCAACGAGATCGTGCTCGAGACGAACTACCTCGGGCACTTTCACCTCACCGCGCTCACCCTGCCTGCCCTGTTGCGCACGCC
>NZ_JASJVF010000126.1:0-9478 GCF_035019805.1 Cryobacterium sp. 10I1 | reverse complement strand
GGGCGGGGGGGGCGCGCGCGCCGGCGTCGTTCACGCCGTCGCCGACCATGGCAACGACCCGTCCCTCGGCTTGCAGGGCGCGGATGGCCTCGGCCTTTTCGGCGGGGAGCACGCCGGCGCGCACGTCGTCGATGCCGACGAGGGTGCCTACGTTCCGGGCAACGGTGTCGTTGTCCCCTGTCAGGAGCACCGGGGTGAGGCCGAGGCGGCGGAATTCGGCGATTGCGGCGGCGCTCGTGTCCTTGACGGCGTCGGCGACGGTGAGGATGCCGCGGGCCACTCCGTCCCAGGCCACGGCGACCGGGGTCTCGCCTCTGTCCTCGCCAGCGGCGAGCGCCGCCTCGAGGTCGGGCGTGAAGACGATGCCCCACTGCTCGGTGAGCCAACGCGGCCGGCCGACGGCGACGAGGCGACCGTCGACGACGGCCTGTACTCCGAGGCCGTCCGCGGAGGCGAACGATTCGGCCGCCGGGAGGGTACCGACCCGTTCCCTCGCCCCGGTCACGATGGACTTCGCGATCGGATGCTCGGACCCGGCCTCTGCGGCCCCGGCGAACCGGAGCAGTTCGGCGGCCTCGAGCCCTGAGGCGGGGACGGCCTGAACCAGGGACATCCGCCCGGTGGTCACGGTGCCGGTCTTGTCGAGCACGATGGTGTCGACGCGCCGGGTGGATTCGAGCACCTGCGGGCCCTTGATCAGGATGCCGAGCTGTGCGCCGCGGCCGGTGCCGACCAGCAGTGCCGTCGGTGTGGCCAGCCCGAGCGCGCAGGGGCAGGCGATGATGAGTGTCGCGACGGCGGCGGTGAAGGCGACGACGGGGGTTGCACCGACCAGAAGCCAGACCGCGAGGGTCGCGAGGGAGAGACCGAGGACGATCGGCACGAACACCCCGGAGACCCGGTCGGCGAGGCGCTGCACGTCGGCCTTTCCGGTCTGGGCCTGCTCGACGAGGCGCCCGAGCTGGGCGAGTTCGGTGTCTGCGCCGATCCGGGTGGCCCGGACCACGAGCCGTCCGCCCGAGTTGAGGGTCGCCCCGACGACGACGGCGCCCGGACCGACTTCGACCGGCACGGCTTCGCCGGTGAGCATGCTCGCGTCGATGGCGGACACGCCCTCGACCACGACGCCATCCGTGGAGATCTTCTCGCCGGGCCGCACCACGAACTGGTCGCCGACGACGAGGGATGATGTGGGCACGATGACCTCGACGCCGTCACGGAGCACGGCGGTCTCCTTGGCGCCCAGTTCGAGGAGGGCGGTGAGCGCCGCCCCGGACTGCTTCTTCGCGCGCGCCTCGAAGTACCGGCCCGCGAGGAGGAAGACCGTGACCGCGGATGCGACCTCGAGGTAGATCTCGTTCGCTCCGCCGCCGGCCTGGGCGGTGAGGCTGAACGTCATCCGCATGCCCGGCATGCCGGCGGTGCCGAAGAAGAGCGCGTAGAGCGACCAGCCGAGTGAGGCGATGATGCCCATGCTGATCAGGGTGTCCATGGTCGTCGCGCCGTGCCGGAGGTTCATCCACATGGCGCGGTGGAAGGGCCAGGCGCCCCAGACGGCGACGGGCGCCGCGAGGGTCAGGGCGAGCCACTGCCAGTTGGTGAACTGCAGGGCGGGAATCATCGACATCGCGGCGACGGGGATCGCGAGCGCCGTCGACACGAGGAGGCGGTGACGCAGGCTCGCCACCTCGAGCTCCTGCGCCGTGGGAGCGGGTGCGCTGCCAGAGGTCCCGGCGGTCGGCTCCGGCGGGCGCGGGCGCTCTGCGGTATAACCGGTGTCCTCGATCACGGCGATGGCCTGGTCGACGGTGGTGCCCTCTGGCAGGGAGACGCTCGCCTTTTCGGTGGCGTAGTTGACGGATGCCTCGACTCCCGGCATCCGGTTCAGCTTCTTCTCGATGCGGGTCGCGCAGGAGGCACACGTCATCCCGCCCACGAGAAGGTCGACGCGTTCGGTGGTCATCGTGACTCAGCGACCAGTTCGTAACCCGCTTCGTCGACGGCGGCTGCGACGGCAGCACGGTCGACTGGGGCGCCGGTTACCGTCAGGACGGACGTGCCGCCCGGAACGAGGGTGATCGCGACGTTCTCGGGGCCGGCGAGCTTGCCGACCTCCTTCGTCACGGCCGCTACACAGTGCGCGCAGGTCATCCCCGTCACCTGGTATTCGCTGATGCCGAGGTCGTTTTCCGTCTGTCCGATCATGGAATGCACTTCTTTCTGGTTCCTTGTAGTGAATGGGTGAGCCGTGGCTCAGGACCGCACGAGCCGTGCGATGGCGTCGAAGGCCTCTTTGACCTTGGCGTCGGCCTCGTCGCCGCCCTTGACGGCGGCCTCGACCACGCAGTGGCTGAGGTGGTCGTTGAGCAGGCCGAGAGCGACCGCCTGCAGGGCGCTCGTCATCGCCGACACCTGGGTGAGGATGTCGATGCAGTACTTGTCGTCTGCGACCATGCCCTGCAGACCGCGGGCCTGGCCCTCGATCCGGCGGAGCCGTTTCAGGTAGGCGTCCTTGTTGGACATGTAGCCATGCGGACCGCTGTGCGGGTCTGCACTCGCTTCGGCGGCGATCGTTGCGGTCGCACCTGCTGCGGTCGCACCGACCGCGGTCGCACCGACCTCCGTAGAACTGATATCCGTCATCGCGCTGTCCTCCTCGTCGGATCCTTATACCCCCCTATGGTACACCCGATACCCCCCTATGGTACATATTCGGCCCGATTCGTCCCGATGGCCCGGTCTCCCTAATAGGGGGGTGAGCTTCGACCGACTACCTTTGATAACATGACGCCTCCTGATACAACAGCGCCGAGCGAGGCAGCAACTGCCCTCGTCGCGAAGACCTTCTCCGAGCTCGGCCTGACCGATGCCGTGCTCAAAGCCCTCAAGGACGTCGGGTACGAAACTCCCTCGGCCATCCAGGCCGCGACCATTCCCCCCTTGCTCGCCGGCCGCGACGTCGTCGGCCTCGCCCAGACCGGGACCGGAAAGACGGCAGCGTTCGCGCTGCCGATCCTGTCCCGCCTCGACATGGCGCAGAAGAACCCGCAGGCCCTCGTCCTCTCCCCCACCCGCGAGCTCGCACTCCAGGTCTGCGAGGCCTTCGAAAGCTACGCCTCGCACATGCGCGGCGTGCACGTCCTCCCCGTTTACGGCGGACAGGGTTATGGCGTCCAGCTCTCCGCGCTCCGTCGCGGCGTCCACGTTGTCGTCGGTACTCCCGGTCGCATCATGGACCACCTCGCCAAGGGAACCCTCGACCTGTCCGAGCTGAAGTACCTCGTGCTCGACGAGGCCGACGAGATGCTCAAGATGGGCTTCGCCGAAGACGTCGAGACGATCCTCGCCGACACCCCGGAAGACAAGCAGGTCGCGCTGTTCTCTGCGACCATGCCCGCGTCCATCCGGCGCATCGCCAAGAAGTACCTGCACGACGCCGAAGAGATCACGGTCAAGACCAAGACCACGACCTCGGCGAACACGACCCAGCGTTACCTGATGGTCTCGTACCCGCAGAAGGTCGACGCGCTCACCCGCATCCTCGAGGTGGAGAACTTCGAGGGCATGATCGTCTTCACCCGCACCAAGAACGAGACAGAGACCCTCGCCGAGAAGCTTCGCGCGCGCGGCTACTCGGCGAGCGCCATCAACGGTGACGTCGTGCAGGCTCAGCGTGAACGCACGGTCGAGCAGCTGAAGTCGGGCAAGCTCGACATCCTCGTCGCAACGGATGTCGCCGCTCGCGGCCTCGACGTCGAGCGCATCAGCCACGTCATCAACTACGACATCCCGATCGACACCGAGTCCTACGTGCACCGCATCGGCCGCACCGGCCGCGCCGGGCGGAGCGGTGCCGCGATCAGCTTCGTCACACCCCGTGAGCGTCACCTGCTCAACGCCATCGAGAAGGCAACCCGCCAGCCGCTCACCCAGATGCAGCTGCCGAGTGTCGAGGACGTCAACATCACCCGCCTGGCGCGCTTCGACGACGCGATCACCGAGGCGCTGGGCCAGACCGCCCGCGTCGACCGGTTCCGCGACATCATCGCCCACTACGTCGAGCAGTACGACGTGCCGGAGGCCGACGTCGCCGCAGCTCTCGCGGTCGTCGCCCAGGGTGAGACCCCGCTGCTCCTCTCCGAGCAGGATGCCCGCAACCAGCGTCGCGACGAACGCGAACGCAACGAACGCGAACGCTCCGAGCGCAACGACAGCGGCAGCTATGCGCCCCGCAACGATCGCAACAACCGCGACAGCCGTGGCGGACGCGACGACCGTGGCGGACGCGACGATCGCTGGGACCGCGACGACCGCCCGCGCAAGAGCGAGCGCCCCGAACCGCGCCCCCGCGACAGCACCATCCCGCTCGTCTCCTACCGGATCGAGGTCGGCAAGCGCCAGAAGGTCGAGCCGCGCCAGATCGTCGGCGCGATCGCGAACGAGGGCGGCCTGAGCCGCGAGGACTTCGGGCACATCCAGATCAACCCGGACTACTCGCTCGTCGAGCTGCCAGAGAACCTGTCCCAGGACGTCCTCGATCGTCTCGTGGGAACCCGGATCAGCGGCAAGCTCATCGAGATCCAGCCGGACAACAGCGGCCCGGTGCGCCGCGAGGACCGCGCCCCGCGCCACCCCCGCCGCGACTAGCGCTCGGAGGCCGTCGGCGCGGTGATGGAACATCTGCGACACGAGCGGTGTTCTATCCACTGACCCGCGGGCGACGTGAGAACGCAGCCGGCGGTCACCCCAACGTATGTGGAGGAATCATGAGTACAGAACAAGCGATCCTGGCCGGAGGGTGTTTCTGGGGAGCGCAGCAGTTGCTGCGCCGGCGCCCCGGCATCATCTCCTCGCGGGTCGGCTACTCGGGAGGCGACACCCCGAACGCGACCTATCGTCATCACGGTGACCACGCCGAATCCGTCGAGATCGTCTTCGATCCCGCGGTGATCAGCTACCGCGAGCTGCTGGAGTTCTTCTTCCAGATCCACGACCCGTCGACGAAGAACCGGCAGGGCAACGACGTCGGTCGCAGCTATCGCTCGGCCATCTACTACACGACGCCCGAGCAGGAACGGGTCGCCCGCGACACGATCGCGGACGTCGACGCCTCCGGCCTGTGGCCGGGCAAGGTCGTCACCGAGGTCGAGCCTGCTGGCGATTTCTGGGAAGCCGAAGACGAGCACCAGGACTACCTGGAGAAGTACCCCGCCGGGTACACCTGCCACTATGTCCGGCCGGGCTGGCGCCTGCCCGCCCGCACGGAGACATCCGTCTAAGAACTGCACTCGCGGCCCCGGTGATCTGATCGCCGGGGCCGCGCTCGTCTCAGGCACCTCCCGTCCACTGCCGGGGTCGGGAGCGGCCCACACCTCTGCGGCTACAGGTCCGGCCGAACGGTCCGGCCGAGGTCCCACGGCTCGGCCCAGCTGAGCTCATCGAACATCCGCGACAGCACGATCGCCGTGAACCCCCAGATCAGCCGGCCGCCGACGGTGAAGGCCGGCGAACGGTACGCGGCTCCCCCGACGGTGTGAGCCGTGCTCACCCGGTTGGCGGGGTCGAGCAGGTCTGCGACGGGCACCCGGAAGACGTCGACCGTCTCCAGGTGATCGACGGCTGCCACCTCCGACTCGCGCGTCCACCAGGCCGGCACCGGGGTCACGAGGTGGTTGCTCACCGGCACGGGCAGTGCCGGAAGGGTGCCGAGCGGCTCGAGGCCCTCCGGGTCGAGGCCGGTCTCCTCGACGGCCTCCCGCAGAGCGGCCGCGATCGGGCCGGCATCGGAGGCTTCGAGCCGTCCGCCCGGGAAGGCGATCTGCCCCGGGTGGCTCCCGAGCGTTGCAGCACGACGCAGCAGCAACACGTCGAGGTCCCGTGGGACCTGCGCTCGCGCGCGTCCCTGCACCGGTGACTGGGCAGGCGAAGAGTCGAGCACCCCGAAGAGGACGAGCACCGCAGCGTGCCTTGCCTGCGCCGCATCCGGCAGGGAACGCGTCACCCCGGTGTGCCAGTCCAGGCCGCGCTCGCACAGAGCCGCGAGCTGCGCCCGGGGATCGTCCGTTACGTCGAGCATGACCCCAGCCTAGAGAATCGCGACGAAGGTCCTCCAAGGTGACACAACGGATGCCCCCGCCTCAATCCGCTGAACACGATGCAATATCCAATGCTAAGTTGTTGTGCATCGCGAGTGCTGGGGGCCGCATGTCATCCGATACTGTCTTTGTCTGGGTCTGCGTCGCTGTGGGCTGGCTGATGATCCTGGGCTCACTACTCGTCACGCGGACCCGAGGGGCGCAGGACCGGCGCTTTCTGCAGTTCTGGCACACCACCGGTTTGCCGATCGGCACTGAACGGATGGCGGCCACCGTCCGCCGCCGGATTCGCACCTCAGGAACCGTCGTCCTCGTCGGTGCGCTGACCGGTCTGCTCGCGGCATCCGTGATCCTCCTTCTGCGACCGGAACTCGCCTCGCCCCCGTTCGTCTGGCTGGTCGCCCTGCCGGCGACCCTGATAGGAGCGTCCACACTCGACCTGGGTCTCACCGTTCGACAGTCGCGATTCCTGCCCTCCATGAATGGCACTCGACCGGATCGGTCGCCCGCGGTCGTTCTCGCCGATTACGTCAGCCCTGGACGGTTGCGCGCGGCCCCCTTGCTGGTGATCGTCGCGGCCGTTCTCGCGGGCACAGCCCTCTGGCTGGGGTCCGTCGGCGTTCTCGATCTCGCCGTCTTCCTGCAGAGCGCCGCGCTTCCGGTTCTTGCCGTTGCGGGCTCCAGCCTCGAGGCCGGCAGGTTCGCATCACGGCGGATCCTCCGCCAGGCCCAGTCGGCGGGTACCGACCTCGAGCAGGCCTGGGACGACGCCTTCCGCGCCGAGACCTTGCGCAGCGCGAGCATGTTTCAGACCATGATCGCGTGGCTGGCCGTTGGAGCCGTCGGCCTGGGAATCCTCAACGGCTGGGACGCGGGGACGGGAACGACCTGGAGCACCGGACTCGGGTCCCAGCTCTTCACCTGGGGCTATCTCGCGACGATCATCTGGTTCGGTCACAGCAGTGCAACCGGGTACTCTCGCGGGCGCCTCTGGCCGAATATCGTCCAACCGGGCCCCCCGGCAGACCAGACGGCCTAACCTCCCCAGCCCAACCGGGTCGGCTACACTCGCGGCATGCCGGTCAGAACCGTAGCCCACTCCGCCCGCGACCTCATCGGCCGCAACCGCACCGTCGACCGCGTCTACCGCACCTCCGTCGGTGTCATCGGCGGGGGAACCGTCGTGCTGGGTATCGTGCTCATCCCTCTCCCCGGGCCCGGCGCGTTGATCAGCCTCGGCGGCCTCGCGCTGCTCGGCACCGAGTTCGACGGCGCGAAGAAGGTCAGCCGCCGGGCAAACGACCTCGCCAGGCGGGGTGCCTCCAAGGTCTCACAGCTGCGTCAGGACCGCAGGGACGCCCGCCAGGACTGACCGGAATCCGCGACGAACGTCACTCGCGAGCGATCGTGCCCTGCGGGTCAACGGATACCGCGATCGCCGTGACGCTCCGCTCCAGGAACGACACGATCTCCTCTGAGGGCATCTCGGTGTCGAGCGCGAGGTCGACGAGGATGTCCTCGGCGAATCCGACCCAGGAGCGCAGGGCGAGACGAAGCAACTCCGAGTCCGCGACTCCGAGTTCCAGGAAGACCGTGATCACGCGATCGGCCTGGGCCGCCCGTGCTTCTTCCAGCACCTCGCGCACCTCGGTGTCGCCGCTCGCGACACCGCGCACGAGGGAGAAGAATGTCCCGCGGTACTCGCGGACAAAACCGACGATCCGCGTCAGGGTGTCGCGGAGTCGTTCGAGGGGCGGCAGTTCCGGGGCAGGCTCTGTGGCGTCCAGCATGGCGTCGCGGGCTGTGCGCACCACTTCACGGTGCAGGCCCTTCTTCGAGGTGAAGTAGTGGAACAGCAATCCGCGGGAAACGCCGGCCCGCGCGGAGAGGTAGTCGATGGTGAGGGATTCCAGCGGCTGGTCCGCGAGGGACTTCACTCCGAGCGCGACCAGCTGGGCCCGGCGCTCGTCCGGAGTCAGCCGCGTTCGCCGCTCCGTTTCCATGGTTAGAGCATATCCGCGTTCGGCAGCGGGCCGTCCACGGCACCCCCGAACCGGGCACTCCCACGCGAGTGCCCGGTTAGCAGATCGCAAAAAGCGTTGCCAAACCGTGATGTTTCGCAAATCCGGCTATTAGTACACTCGTCAACAGCGCTTATTGGTTGGCGAGTCAATAACGACCTGCCGGACTGTTTGCCCAGATCAAGGAGGATCTATGAAGTTCACCAAGCTCACCGGCACCCACGCCGGACGGATCGTGCTCGCTGCGGTTCCCGTGGCCCTGCTGTCCACCGTCCTCATGGCGGGGGTGGCCAACGGCGCCGTCCCCGTCTCGTTCGCCGTGTCGGGAGGCCAGTTCAAGATCAGCGCTTCCCAGCTCGATGGGACGGGCTTCTCTCAGTACGGAGGCGTCGCCCAGGAAGGCAAGACCGGCACGTACCACCCCGTCGCGATCGCGAACATCGCGACCGCGAGTCTGGCCGACCTGTGCCAGTCCGTGGTCGCCGTGACCCCGCTCGGCAAGGTCGGCCTGCTCATCGGTGCGGGCGGCGGCGGCAAGCCGGCCACCGCGACCGACCTGCAGATCGGCATGACCGACCTCAAGGGTGACGCGACCTTCGGCAACATCCGCATCGGCGTGGACGCCGCCGCGGTGAAGACGGCGGCCAAGGGCACCACGGGCGACTTCGCCCAGGACGCCGACACGATCAAGGTCGCCGGGCTTCAGCAGACGGCATGGAGCACCCAGGCCTCGGTGTTCACCCTGAACGGCATGCACCTGCAGCTGACCAACGGAACTGAGTGCTTCTAATCGAAGCACCCCGTCACCACGGAGGAGACCGGATGAAAACCAGCACGTGGGCCACATTCACTGCCTGGTGCCGTCAGAGACCGTTCGTCGGTGGCATCCTCGTCGTGCTGGCCGGAGTGGAGATGTTCTTCTCCGGCCAGCTCGACGTCGGCACGATCCACGTGCAGGTCGGGATCGAAGGCATGCAGGCGATGATCATCCCGATCATCGTGGTGCTGCTCGGTATCCTCGCGATCGCGATGCCCACGCACCGGATCTTTTACGGGGTGATCACACTGGTGTTCTCGATCTATTCGCTGGTCGGCGTCAACCTCGGCGGATTCTTCATCGGGATGGTCCTGAGCGCGATCGGCGGCATTCTGGTCGTCGCCTGGATGCCGAAGCCGGCCAGGGCGGGAACCGCCGTCGAGCTGTTTGCGAGCCCGGTCGAGGAGCCCGACATCCAGTTGGGTGAGCTCTTCGAAGAACGCTCGCGTCCGCGGCGTGCCCTGTGATGCGCGACGATGCGGCTGAAGACGGAGGGTTCTGCGCCGGTTTCTGACATGGTCCTATCTTAACCTGCCGGGGGTCAC
>NZ_JASJVF010000125.1:0-9751 GCF_035019805.1 Cryobacterium sp. 10I1 | reverse complement strand
CGGGTCGATGTGGGTCAGGCTGCCGAACTTGTAGGCGTCATCCTGGAACGTGTTCGAGTTGACCGTGCCGAGCGCGACGCCGAGGTCTTCGGCGTACTTTCCGAGCGCCGCATAGTCGTCGACCTTGTCCCACGGAATGTGGATCGCGACGCTCGGGGAAAGCGCGGTGAACTTGTTGACCGTTGCGGCATCGGCGATCTTCTCCTGGGGGGTGCGCGGCGTGCCGGGGGTCGAGAAGACCTTGAAGCGGGTGCCCGAGTTGCCGAACGCCCACGACGGGAGCTCGATGGCCTGGCTTTCCAGGAGGCGAAGGGTTTCTGCGGATACCGTCATGGGGTCACTTCTCTGTGGGTATGTCTGTGGATACTGCTGAGGTTGAGCGCGGCGGCGGCCCGCTCGGGGCCGCCGCACATCGGGTGCCGAATGCCGCTTAGGGCAGGCGCGCACCCTCGGGGATGACGATCTTCTCGAGCTCGAGGATGTTCGGGGTGCCGAGCTGCAGGGCCCCGTAGAGCACCTGCGCGTTGGCCTCGACCGCGACGGCGACCTTGAATGCGCCGGCGACGTCTTCGCCGACCGAGATCATGCCGTGGTTGCCCCAGACGACGGCGTTCGTGTCGTCGCCCATGAGCGCGGCGCTGAGCTCGCCGAAGTCCTTGTTGGTGGAGAACTCGAACGGCATGATGCGCACGGCGCCCTTGGCGTAGAGCACCATGTTCAGCAGCACGGGGTCGATGGTCTTGCCGACGGCGCCGAACATGTTCGCGTACGGCGACTCGGTGTGCACGATCGCGTTGATGTCGGGGCGGCGGCGGTAATGGGCGAGGTGGACATCCGTCTCGGTCGACGGGAACAGGTCCCCCTCGATGACGACGCCGTCATAGCCGACGACGACCATCTCGTCGACCGTCAGCACGTCGTAGCGGATGCCGGAGGGCGTAATGACGATCGCGTCATGCTCGGGCAGGCGAATCGAGATGTTGCCCTGGGTGTTGAAGTTGAGTCCGGTACGCACCGACTCCTTGCACCAGTACAGGATTTCTTCGCGGAGTTCGCGACTGGCAAAGCTCATGGGATGTCCTCGTCTTCGTGGTAATTGAATCGTTTCAACTATCTCGACTATAACTCCGGAAACCGCAGCGCGTCAACTCCCCGGTTCTCCCGGATCGTCGCCCCCGGTCACGGCGCACCCGAAATGGTTAGGCAGGCACACGATTGTGACGTAGTCTGCTGGGACACCTCATTGAATCGTTTCATTCAATGAACGGTGCGGCGCCACCGGCGCCACCGCATCGCGTCCTCGAAGCCGAGGCCACGAGCCTCTGCATCAATGACGAGAGCAAAGGAGGACCATTCGTGGTCCGAATTGGAAACAAAAGCACAACCGGAATGAAAGCCACCATCTCGGTGGCGATGTCCAATTACATCGAAGCGGGATCGATCATCGCGATCGCAACCAGCCTGTCGCTCTGGCAGAAGGAGTTCGGGATCGACGACTTCGCGGTCGGATTGCTCGCGGCCCTGAGCGCGAACGCGTTCGGTGCGGCGGCGGGTGCGCTCATCGGCGGCCCGTTGTGCGACAAGTACGGTCGCAAGTTCATTTATACCTACGACCTCATCGTCTATATGATCGGCGTCGCCCTCGCCGTGTTCGCGATGAGCTACGGGATGCTGCTGCTCGCCTTCATCATCACCGGTATCGCCGTCGGGGCCGGCGTTCCGGCCTCGTGGACCTACCTCTCCGAGCAGGCGCCGGCCGGGCAGCGCGCCAAGCACGTCGGTGCCGCCCAGCTCGCCTGGTCCTGCGGCCCGCTGATCGGCTTCCTCCTCGCCGTCGCGGTCGAGCCCCTCGGCCTCCTCGGCAGCCGGCTCATCTTCGCCGAGCTCTTCGTCGTGGCCTTCATCACCTGGTACATGCGGCAGGGACTGCCGGAGACGGCCATCTGGAAGGAATCCAACGCGAAGGCGACATCCACCAACGTCTTCCACGGCGTCAAGGCGCTCTTCAGCAAGAAGGCAAACATCACCGCGATCTTCTTCCTGATCGGCGTGTACTCGTTCTGGAATATAGTCGCAGGACAGGCCGGAATCTTCATGCCGCGGGTCTACGCCGCCGCGGGAGTCGAGAGCGCCACGGAGCAGTACCTGCTGCAGGCGCTCGTCTGGGGCCTCACGGTGGCCACGACCTACTTCGGCTTCATGCGCCTCGCCGACAGGTTCAACCGCCGCATCCTCTACATCGTCGGTTCGCTTCTGGGCATCGCTGCCTGGGCCGTGCTCGTCTTCGCCGAACCGACCATGCCGGCGCTGCTCTCCTTCGCCGTGCTCTGGGGCGTCGCGGCCGGCATCGGCGCCCAGGCCTTCTACGGCCTCTGGGCCAGCGAGCTCTTCGCGACCGAGTACCGGGCGAGCGCGCAGGGCATCCTGTTCTTCGTCGCCCGGATCATGGTCGGCCTGCTCAGCATGGTCTTCCCGATCCTGCTGACCTCGATCGGGCTGTCCTGGCTCGGCCTCATCCTGATCGGCTTCCTCGCCGTCTCGCTCGTGGTCGGAGCCGTCTGGGCGCCGCACACCCAGGGTAAGAGCCTCCAGCAGATCGAAGCCGAACGCTACCCGGAAGACGTCGTCGCCGAGGAGTCAGTCGTCGAAGCATCCGTCGTCGGGGAACCGGTCGCGATGAACATGCACTTCTAGCCGGATCCAGCGCCCCGGTCTTCGCCGCCGCGCAAACCGGCGCGGTTTCCGTCGTCACGGGGCGCGGGCAGCGGAAACCGGCGCGGACGCGGGGCGCGCGGGCGGGCGCGAAGCGGGTGCGGGCAGGCGGATGTCACGCCTAGCCGGCGGTCGACTCGCGGACGATGAGCTCGGGCTGGAACTGGATCTGCTCGTGCTCGAAGTCCTCGCCGCCCTCCGCCTCGCGCATCAGCAGGTCGACGGCCGTGTACCCGATCAGGGCGCTCGGCTGGCGGATCGACGAAAGCGGTACAACGGCAGCGGACGCGAAGGCGATGTCGTCGTATCCGATCAGGGCGATGTCGCGGGGGACGCGTACGTCGCCGAGCATATTCAGTGCCTGGAGCACGCCCATCGCGAGCAGGTCGTTGGCCGCGAAGACGGCGTCCGGGCGTTCGCCCGCCGGCCGGGCGAGGAGCTGTTCACCGACGGACCGCCCCTGCAACACCGAGAGCGAGTCCGTGTCGATCGTCTCGAGGACGACCCCCGGGTGCTCGGCGACGGCCTTGCGGGCGCCCTCGAGCCGATCGACGACCTGGCGGATGCTGTGGGGCCCGCCGACGAAGGCGATCCGGGTCCGTCCGATGGCGGCGAGGTGGCTCACGGCGAGGTATCCGCCGGCCACGTCATCGACGGCGACGGACGAGAAGCTCCGGTCGGCGATCTCGCGGTCCACGAGCACGGTCGGTGTGCCGCGGGCGCGGAGCCGCGAGAGGCGGTCGCCGACGTCCCCGAGGGGTGAGATGAGCACGCCGTGCACCCTCTGTTCCTCGAAGAGGTCGAGATAGGCGCTCTGGCGCCCCGGGTTCTCGTCGCTGTTGCCCAGGAGCACCGTGAGGCCGTCCTCGGCTGCGCGGTCTTCGGCGCCGCGCGCGACATCCGTGAAAAAGGGGTTGGCGACGTCGAGGACGACGAGGCCGATGCTCCGGCTGCGACCGGCACGCAATTGGCGGGCTGCGTCGTTGCGCACGAAACCGAGCTGGCTGATCGCCGCCTGGACGCGTTCGACGGTGCTCGGGGAAACCTTGTCCGGGCGATTGAGCACATTCGACACCGTGCCGACGGACACGCCGGCAGTCGCGGCCACCTCACGCACGCTTACGGACATCGGGTCTTCTCCAGATCGGGCCGCACGGGGCCACGATGAATCGTGTCAGATCGGGGCGCGGATATCCAGCCACCGGCATCCGCGCGGTGTTTTTCGCGGCGGGTCGGGGTTTGTTCCGCCCGCTGCCACCATGCTCCGAGAATAGCTCGTCGTTACGCAGTTGTTACTTGACAGCTGCGGTGGCATCGAAATAGATTTCCCTGTGTTCGCAGAATTAAAACGATTCAACGCCCGCTCGCGCGTTTCCCCAGCGTTCCTCAATGTGGAGGTCAGGACCTATCAATGTCGATCAGCCCCAGTAATTCCGGCCCGCCGGCCCTCGAACTGCGTGGAGTGGCCAAGGCCTTCGGATCGGTCGTCGCGCTGACGTCCGCCGACCTCACCGTGCACATGAACTCCATCCACGCCCTCGTGGGCGAGAACGGCGCGGGCAAGTCGACCCTCGTCAAGATCGTCGCCGGACTCTACCAGCGCGACGCGGGGGACTTCCTGCTCCGCGGCGAAAGCGTCGACTTCCGCTCGACGGCAGAGGCCAAGGCGGCCGGCATCGCGGTCATCTACCAGGAGCCCACCCTCTTCCCCGACCTCTCGGTCACGGAGAACATCTTCATGGGTCGCCAGCCGACCCAGCGCTTCGGCCGGATCGACCGCAAGGCCATGCGCGCTGAGGCCGAGGAACTGTTCACCCGCCTCGCGGTGCGCATCGACCCCGACCGCCCGGCCGAGGGGCTGTCGATCGCCGACCAGCAGATCATCGAGATCGCCAAGGCCATTTCGGTGGACGCCCGGGTGCTGATCATGGACGAACCCACCGCAGCCCTCAGCGGCGTCGAGGTCGACCGGCTCTTCGCCGTCGCCCGCAGCCTGCGTGACGAGGGCCGCGCCCTGGTCTTCATTTCGCACCGCTTCGACGAAGTCTTCGCCCTCTGCGACACCATCACGGTCATGCGCGACGGGCAATACATCTCGACCGATGCGATCCAGTCCACGAGCGTCGACGAGATCGTGCGCAGGATGGTCGGCCGCGAGGTAACCGACCTGTTCCCGAAGGAGGTCGCCCCTGTCGGCGACGTGCTGCTCGAAGTCGAGGGGCTGACCTCCGCCGGTGTCTTCCACGATGTGTCCTTCACGGTGCGGTCCGGCGAGATCGTCGGGCTCTCGGGCCTCGTCGGCGCCGGTCGCAGCGAGATCGTCCGTGCCGTTTTCGGCGTCGACCGCTACGACTCCGGAGCCGTGCGGATGCACGGGAAGTCCGTTCCGAAGCTCAACCCGACCGCGGCCATGGCTGCCGGAATGGCCCTCGTGCCCGAGGACCGCCGGAAGCAGGGCCTCGTGCTCGAGTCATCCGTCGCCCGCAACCTGACACTCTCGACCCGTACCCGGCTCAGTCGCTTCGGGTTCATCGACTCGAGCCTCGAGAACCGGGCCGCCAAGGACTGGGCCGGCCGCCTCGAGGTCAAGACGAACGCCCTCGACACCGAGGTCGGCACGCTCTCCGGCGGAAACCAGCAGAAGGTCGTGCTCGGTAAGTGGCTGTCGACGAACCCCGAGGTGCTCATCATCGACGAACCCACCCGCGGGATCGACGTCGGAACCAAGGCCGAGGTGCATCGCCTGCTCTCGCAGCTCGCGGGTGAGGGCCTCGGGATCGTGATGATCTCCTCGGAACTGCCGGAAATCCTGGGTATGGCCGACCGCGTGCTCGTCGTCCGCGAAGGCCGCATCACCGCGGAGATCTCCCGGGCGGATGCCACGGCCGAGTCCATCATGTTCGCTGCCACCCACTCAACGGAGTCCATCCAGTGACCACGACAACCAGCACCCAGACGCCCACCGGAGCGGGCGGCGGAGCGTTCCAGCGCGGTCTGCGCACCTTCCTGCGTTCCCGCGAGACCGGCATCCTCGCCGCCCTCGTGATCGTTGTGCTCATCACCACGATCAAGAACCCGAGTTTCCTCTTCAGCCAGGACGGATTCCGGGACCTGCTCCTCACCCCGTCGATCCTCGTGCTCGTGGCCGTCGGCCAGGCGATCGTGATCATCACCCGATCGGTCGACCTCTCGGTCGGCTCTGTCGTCGGACTGACGGCCTACCTGACCGGGCGCCTTTTCATCGACGTGCCCGGCATCCCGATCATCGTCGTCTTCGCCGCAGGCATGGCACTCGGTGCTGCGCTCGGCCTGCTCAACGGCGCGCTCGTCGCGTTCGGCAAGGTGCCGGCCCTCGTGATCACGCTCGGAACCCTGTATGCCTACCGGGGCATCAACGTGCTCTGGGCCGGCAGCAACCGGGTGAACGCGTCCGACCTGCCCAAGGACTTCCTCGCCCTCGGCACGAGTGCGCTGCTCTTCGTGCCGTACCTCACGATCATCGCGCTGATCGTGGTGCTCGTCGCAGGCTGGTACCTGCGCAACCAGCGAGGCGGTCGGGAGCTCTACGCGATCGGTTCGGATCCCGATGCCGCGCAGCTTTACGGACTCGGCGTCACCCGTCGCATCCTCGTCGCCTTCCTGCTCTGCGGCGCCCTCGCCGGGCTCGCCGGCGTGCTCTTCGCTGCCCGTTACGGAACGACCAACTCGCAGACGGGCACCGGGCTCGAGCTGCAGGCCGTCGGCGCTGCCGTGATCGGCGGCGTCGCGATCTTCGGCGGCAGCGGCACCGTCTACGGCGCGGCCATCGGTGCGGTCCTGCTGCTCACCATCAACCGTGCCCTGCCCATCCTGGGCATCCCCGACTTCTGGCAGCAGGCGGTCGTGGGCACCCTCATCATCGGCGCTATCGTGCTCGACCGGGTCCTCTCGCTCCGACTCTCCCGCCAACTCATTTCAGAACGGGAGGTCTCCGCATGACCATCTCCGCCCCGTCCGACAGCCGGACCGGCACGCGCGTCTACGCCGAGTACGGTCGACCCTTCTGGATGCGCCTGCTCCTCACCCGCGAGATGGCGGTCATCGTCGCCCTCATCCTCGTGATCGTGATCGCTTCGCTCGAGGTGCGACGCTTCGGCACCACCACGACGCTCGGCTTCCTGCTCCTCGACGTCGCGCCGATCCTGATGATCGCCCTGCCGATGACCCTCGTGATCATGATGGGCGAGATCGACCTCTCCGTCGCAAGCACGCTCGGCCTGAGCAGTGTCCTGCTCGGTATCCTGACCCAGGCCGGCTGGCCGGTCCCGGTCGCCATCGTCGCCTGCCTGGTGATGGGCCTCGTCGCGGGCCTGATCAATGGGCTCCTGGTCACCGTGGTCGGCCTGCCCTCGCTCGCGGTCACCATCGGCACGCTCGCCCTCTATCGCGGCATCGCCGTCGGCCTGCTCGGGACGACCGCCGTCACGAGCTTCCCGGCGTTCTGGACCGGCCTCGCCCAGTCGAAGTTCGGCAGCACCGGCATCCCCGTCGCCATGGTGCTGGTCGTCGCGTTGATCGTGGTCTTCGTCGCTCTCCTGCACTTCACCCCCTTCGGCCGCGGAATCGTGGCGATCGGCTTCAGCACGGAGACCGCGCACTTCTCCGGAGTGCACGTCAACCGGACCAAGGTCGTCGCCTTCATGCTCACGGGGCTGATCGCCGCGCTCGCCGGAATCTACTGGACCTTCCGCTACGGCAGCGCTCGCGGTGACAATGCGATGGGACTCGAGCTGTCGGTCATCGCCGCGGTCCTCCTGGGTGGAGTGTCCATTTTCGGCGGCAAGGGCGCCATCCACGGCGTCATCGCCGGCGTGCTCCTGATCGGCGTGCTGCAGAGCGCGCTCCGCCTCGCCAATGTCAGCTCGGACGTCATCAACATCATCACCGGCGCCCTGCTGATCCTGTCCGTGCTCTCCCCCCGATTTCTGTCGTGGTTCCGCAGCCTGCGTTTCCGTCGTGCCACGCCAGAGAAACAGAAGCAGTAACCGCTCCGTTCCCTCGCCCGACCACCAACATCCGCTTCACCCCACCTGAAAGGCACAACGATGTCTCCTTCCACCACCACCCGGCGCCACGGCGCCCGCGCTGTCGCGCTCGTCGCCGGCGTCGCAGCCATCGCCCTCCTCGCCACCGGATGCTCCAGTTCGGCCTCGACCGACACCTCCACCGGTGCAGCTGCGTCCGGCTCCGGCGACAAGAACTACGCGATCACGTTCCTGCCGAAGAACCTCGGCAATGCATACTTCGACACCTCCGACAAGGGCGGATCCAAGGCGATCACCGAATTCGGCGGAACCTACGCCGAGGTCGGCCCGGCGACCGCCGCGGCCGATGCCCAGGTCAGCTTCATCAACACGCTCACCCAGCAGGGAGTCGGCGCGATCATCATCTCCGCCGACGACCCCACGGCGATCGGCAGCGCCCTCAACGAGGCCCGAGCGGCCGGCACCAAGGTCGTCACCTTCGACTCGGACACCGACCCGCAGTACCGCGACCTGTACATCAACCAGGCCACGGCCGACGGCATCGCCAAGATCGAGGTCGACCTGATCACCAAGCAGATCGGCGACACCGGCGAGGTCGCCATCCTCTCCGCCTCGGCCAACGCGACCAACCAGAACGCCTGGATCGAGACGATGAAGAAGGAACTCGCCGCGAACCACCCGAACGTCACGCTCGTCGACACCGTCTACGGCAACGACGATGACCAGACCTCCTTCGACAAGACGGCGGCCCTGCTCCAGTCGCACCCGAACCTGAAGGGCATCATCTCGCCCACAACGGTCGGCATCGCAGCGGCGGCCCGCTACCTGCAGACCTCGCAGTACAAGGGCAAGGTCGCGCTCACCGGTCTCGGCACGCCGAACCAGATGCGTGACTACGTCAACGACGGCACGGTCACGGCATTCGCGCTCTGGAACCCGGCCGACCTCGGCTACCTCGCCGCCTACGGCGCCAAGGCCCTGATCGACGGCACCATCACCGGCAAGGAAGGCGACAAGTTCACCGCAGGCGCCCTCGGCGAATTCACCGTCGGCAAGGATGCCACCGTGCTCCTCGGCGAGCCGTTCACATTCACCAAGGAGAACATCGCGGACTTCAACTTCTAGGTCGTTCCACGCGCACAACCCCGTATCACCCGCAGTATCGCAGTGCCCGCGCGAGTCGGCTGCGGGGCGGATGCCGGTTGCATCCGTCCCGCGGCCTTGCGGGAATGCGCTCCGCACGGCAAACTTGAATCGATTCATTTTCGGAATCCGAACCAGCAAGGAACCTCAATGTCGAGCAGCGATACCCAGCACCGCGTGTGCTTCCAGCTCCAGGTCAAGCCGGAGCTGATCCCCGAATACCGTCGTCGCCACGCCGCAGTCTGGCCCGACATGCTGCTGGCCCTCAAGAGCACGGGCTGGAACAACTACTCCATCTTCCTGCGCGACGACGGGCTGCTGATCGGCTACTTCGAGACCGCGAGCCTCGCCGCCGCCCAGGCGGGCATGGCCGCAACCGAGGTCAACGCCCGCTGGCAGGCCGAGATGGGCGACTTCTTCGTCGCCCTCGACGGTGCCCCAGACACCGGTTTCCTCCAACTGACCGAGATCTTCAATCTGGAAGACCAACTCGACTCCCTCGCCGCCGCATCCGCTGCCCCGACCGAAAGAAGCACAACGTGAGCATCAGCCCCGACACCCTGGCCCAGCTCGAGGGGCAGGTCATCGAACTGCCGTCCTGGGCGTTCGGCAACTCCGGCACCCGGTTCAAGGTGTTCGGCACGCCCGGCACCCCGCGCACCATCCAGGAGAAGATCTCCGACGCCGCGCAGGTGCACCAGGTCACCGGCCTTTCGCCGAAGGTGGCCCTGCACATCCCGTGGGACAAGGTCGACGACTACACCGGTCTGCGCGAGTTCGCCGCGGAGAAGGGCCTCGCGCTCGGCACGGTCAACTCGAACACGTTCCAGGATGACGCCTACAAGTTCGGCAGCCTGACCCACATCGACCCG
>NZ_JASJVF010000124.1:0-9779 GCF_035019805.1 Cryobacterium sp. 10I1 | reverse complement strand
CGACGACCCGCTGCACGCGGCGAGGGCCGCAGAGGTGACCTCGCTCTGGCGACTGCGCGCGGCATCCGCCCCTGAGCGCTCCTGACAAAAAACACAAGGCGGGCAGAGAATCCTCTGCCCGCCTTGTGCGGTGAAACGTGATGCGTATTACCGGGTGACGACCGTTACTTAGCGGCGACCGTCAGGAGCGGGCTTCCGACCTGGACGTGGCCGGAGGCAGCCTGCTCGACGGGCCCGAACTTCCGGGCGTTCGTCACGAGCACCGGGGTGACGAGCGAGTAGCCCGCGTCCTCGATGATCGTGCGGTCGAAGACCACCAGCGGGGTGCCGGCTTCGACGCGGTCGCCGGCGGCGACCTTGACGTCGAAGCCCTTGCCGGCCAGGTTCACGGTGTCGATACCCACGTGGATGAGCAGTTCGACGCCGCTGTCGAGCAGCAGCCCGAAGGCGTGACCGGTCGGCTGGGCGACGAGGACCTTGCCGGCAGCGGGGGCGTAGACGGTGTCCTCTGTCGGGTCGATCCCGACGCCGGGGCCGACGATTCCCTTGCTGAACACGGGGTCAGGGACCTCGGCGAGCGGAACGACGATACCGGCGACCGGCGAACCGATCGTGGCGAGCAGGGTGGCGACGGCGGTGGCCGTTCCGGTGCTGGTCGCAGTGGCGACGCCTGCGCCTGCAGTACCGGCGGCAACCGGTGCTGCGACGGATGCGACGTGTGCGGACTTCTTGCTCGCTTCGGCTTCGTCGGCCGCAACCTGGGCGGCAACTTCCGCCTTCTGTTCCGGCGTCTGGTAGCCGGAGAGGATCACGAGGATCATCGCGGTGAAGAAGGCTGCAGCGATGGCGATCGTGTACAGCGGGATGTTGTCGAACGCGGGGATGGTCAGCAGCGAGGTGAAGACGAATGCGCTGGTCTTGACGCCGCCGCCGAGTCCGATGATGACGCCACCGACGAGGCAACCGATGAGCATGCGCGGGTAGATGCGCTTGAACCGCAGGTGGATTCCGTAGAGAGAGGGTTCGGAAATACCGCCGAGGAGACCGGCAGCGAGAGCGCCCGTCGCGGTCTGCTTCATCAAGCGGTCCTTCTCGCGAATGGCGAGGAAGAGCACACCGGCAGTGGCGCCGAAGCACGCGAAGTTCCAGGCGCCCATCGGGCCCTGGATGAAGTCAAACCCGAGGGACTGGATGTTGAGCAGCATGATCGCGTTCAGCGGCCAGTGCAGGCCGAGCGGAACCATGAACGGGTAGGCCAGCGGGATGACGACCGCGAAGATGAACGGCGAGAAATCGTTGATCGACTTGAGGAAGTTACCGAGTCCGGCTCCGCCGTACACACCGATCGGGCCGATCAGGAAGGCGGTCAGCGGGATCATGATGAGCATGCTGATGAACGGCACGAAGATCAGCTGGACGCTGGACGGAATGATCTTCTTCAGTAGCACGGTCAGGGCGGCGAGCACTCCGGCCATCAGCAGCGGCGGGAACACCTGCGAGCTGTAGTCGAACACCGTCAGCGGCAGTCCGAAGATCTGCACGACGGATGCGTGGCCGCCGAAGACGGACTCCGCACCATCGGTCTTCCCCAGGGCGGTGAAGCCCGGGAGCATGACGACGGCCATGATGCCGAAGCCGACCCACGGGTCGGCGCCCATCCGCTTGGAGGCGTTGTATGCAACCATCAGCGGCAGGAAGACGAAGACGCCCTGCCACATCAGGTTCACGAACTGCCACGACGGATCAAGGGTGACGCCGGGCGCGTTCCAGGCCGGAATGACACCGAGGGTCGCCATCAAGGCCATGAAGGTGATGAACAGCGACGCGCCCAGCAGCGCACCGAGGATGGGACGGAACGAGTCGGACAGGACCTCGAAGAACGTGTCGAGGGCGGCGAACTTTCCGCGCGGTCCCTTTGCCTTCCCCGCAGCCTTCATATCGGCGACGGAGTCGCCCTCGCTGGATCCGCCGGAGCTGATCCGCTTCATTTCGGGGAGGGCCATAATTTCGTTGTACACGGTCTCAACCGCACCACCGATGACGACCTGGTAGCGGTCGCCCGTCTGGGGGACGGCGCCGAGGACGGCGGGAATCGCCTCGACGGCCGACTGGTCGATACCGGATGCATCCTTGAGCTGGAAGCGGAGCCGGGTGGCGCAATGGGTGAGACCCACGACGTTTCCGGCACCTCCGATACTTTGAATAATCTCTGCAGCAGGTTTCGACGCCACCTTGGACTCCTTTGGGTGTGGATTAAGAACGTGTGTCTCCGGTGGCACGACTCAGGGCGACCGTGTGGGCCGGCTGAGAAAGTCGTGTGGGTTTTCACACATCATTAGCAACGTACACGATCTTTGTGCACATCTCAGCACCGGTTTTGACCGACGCTTCGAGCGCAGGGAATATGAATCGTTTCAGGATGGACCGAGGGAGATCGGGAGCGCCCGTGGGCGGTACCGGGCTGCACTGCGCGGCTTATTCACGCGCGAAACCGGCCGAACACGGCGATTCACTGCGGCAGCCCGCATGAAAACGCCGTCTGTCCCCGGATACGCTGGGGGCTCGCGCAGAGAAGCGCGTACACACCGCCGCGACCGCGGCATTCACGAGGACGGGAGGTTCCCATGTCGAATTACAGTGCAGAAGCATTGGTCGGTGAGCCCGAGGTTCTCGAGGACACGCCGGACCTCGGCAGCGCAGTCGGCACAGACGTCGCCACCACCCCGGCGTGGCTGCGACTGAAGGCCGCTGCCACGGCGATGCAGGCCATCCAGGCCAAGGACGGTTCGGTCCCCGAGCCCGCCGACCGGGCGGATGCCGCCGGCCACGTCGCCGTGATTCGCTCGGCCATCGAGGAACTCGCCCCGTACTTCGCGCACGACGCCGGCTACCTCGCGGCGCTCGGCCGCGACTTCGCCCGCTGGGCGGCCGAAGACTTCGGCATGCCCGACTTCTTCGACTCCCTGATGCAGTTCCAGCCGCAGCTGCACCGGACCGATGGCATCCGTCACCTCGTCGTCTTCCCGATGTACACCCAGAACGGCAGCACGAACCGTCTGGTCGAGGCGGTCCTGGTCGAGGTGATCTGGCCGGAGTTCGTCGCCGAACTCGAGCAGGAGTATACGAACAAGCTGTTCGTGCCGATCCGGTTCCTCGATTTCACACCCGGTTACGACACCAATTCGGCCGTGCTCTTCCCCGAGACGGTCGCGATGCGCGAGATCCCGACCTTCACCTGGGGTGCGATCTTCGCCGACCGGGAGGCCGCGCGCTTCCGCAGGGTCGTCGGTGCGGCATCCGCCATCACCCGCCTCGAGCTGCCCACCGAGGCCGCGGCGCTTCTCGACGACCAGCACCTCGCCGAGGAAACCTTCGTGATGTGGGACCTCATCCACGACCGCACCCACATGCGCGGAGACCTCCCGTTCGACCCGTTCATGATCAAGCAGCGGATGCCGTTCTTCCTCTACTCCCTCGAGGAACTGCGCTGCGACCTCACCGCCTTCCGCGAGTCGGTCACGATCGCGCGCGACGACAACGCGAGCCCGGAGGCCCGCAGGCATGCGAGCCTCGTGCAGTACGCGGTGATCTTCGACCGGATCTTCCGCTTCGCGATCAGCGGCAGCCGGGTGCGCAACTACGACGGCCTCGGCGGCCAGTTGTTGTTCGCGTGGATGCACCAGCACCACGTGCTGCACTGGACGGACACTGCGCTCAGCCTCGACTGGGACGCCGTCCCCGACGTCGTGATCGCACTCGGCGCCCGGATCGACGAACTCTACTGGGCCTCGATCGACCGGCCGAAGAAGGCGCACTGGCTCGCCGCGTACGCGATGATCGCCGAGACGCTCACGCCGAACCCGGCCTCGGCCTGGGCGCGCGGGCTCCCGCTCGACGTGCTCGCCGGACCTCCGAAGGGGTACACCGACCTCGTGCTCGACGACGAATTCCCGCTCTCGATGTTCTTCGAGGCGCTCGACAAGAAGATGAAGGCCGTCATCGAGTCGACGGCCGGCATCACCGGGCGCGACTAGGCGGGGCGGCCGACGATGACCGAAGCAGCGGATGCCGCCCGCAGGTTCGTCGCCGGCCGCACCGTGCTCGTCGCCGGTGCGACGAGTGCCGCCGGGCTGGCCGTTTCCGCGGCGCTCGCGGCTGCGGGCGCCCGCGTGATCGTCGTCGGGTCGAACCGGCAACGCCTCGACGCGCTCGTCGGGAGCGTGCCCGGCTCGTTCCCCTATGCCTGCGATCTCGCCGACTTCGCCGCCGTCACCGACCTCGCCGAACGCGTCCATGCAGACCACGGCATGATCGACGGGCTCATTCACCTCGTCGGCGGCTGGCGCGGCGGCGGCGGCCTCGCCGGCCAGTCGGACGAGGACTGGGCATTCCTGCACCGGAATATCGTGACCACGCTCCGCAACACGAGCCGCGCCTTCAACGCCGACCTGCTCGCGTCGCCGACCGGTCGCCTCGGCATCGTCTCGTCGGTCTCAGTGGAAGCGCCGGCCCCCGGCGGTGCGAACTACGCCGCGGCGAAGTCGGCGGCGGAAACGTGGACCCGCGCCGTCGGCCACGGCTTCGCGAAGGCGGCCCCACCGAGCGGCCAGACCGCCGCGACCGCGGTCTTCGTGGTCCGCGCCCTTGACGGCCTCGAACCCGAGCTCGCCGAACGGGTCGTCTCCCTCTGGGACGTGCCGGCGGCATCCGTCAACAACACGCGCATCCCCCTCGGCTGACCGCGCCACCCGACAGGTGTTGCCGCTGCGGACGACTGCGGCCGGTGTCACGGCCACTATTGTCCGAACCGGCGACAGGTAGCGGAGAGGCGCGCTAGCGTGGGCAAGCATACGGAGGAGGGGCATGCTCTCGATCGAGCACGTCAGTAAGCGGTTCGGCACCCGGCAGGTGCTGACCGACGTGAGCTTCGACATCGCCGACGGCCGACTGACCGGCTTCGTCGGCGCGAACGGCGCAGGCAAGACGACCGCGATGCGGATCATCCTCGGCGTGCTGTCGTCCGACTCCGGCGACGTCCGGCAGGGCGGGGTTCCGCTGACCGCGGATGACCGCCGCCGCTTCGGTTACATGCCCGAGGAACGCGGGCTGTACCCCAAGATGAAGATCGGCGAGCAGCTCGTCTATCTGGCCCGCCTGCACGGGCTACCCCCGGCATCCGCCCGGCGCAACGCCGCAGAGCTGCTCGAGCGCCTGGGCCTCGGCGAGCGCAGCGGCGACCTTGTCGAATCGCTCTCCCTCGGCAACCAGCAGCGTGCGCAGATCGCGGCGGCCCTCGTGCACGACCCCGAGTTCCTCGTCCTCGACGAACCGTTCTCCGGACTCGACCCGCTCGCGGTCGAGGTCGTGATGGGCGTGCTCGGCAGTTATGCCGCTCGCGGTGTCCCCGTGCTGTTCTCCTCGCACCAGCTCGACATCGTCGAACGCCTCTGCGACGACCTCGTCATCATCGCCGGCGGCGAGATCCGCGCGAACGGCCCCCGCGAGGAACTTCGCGAGCGGCACAGCAGCCCGCGCTTCGAGATCCGCACGGGTGACGACGCCGGCTGGGTCCGCACGGTGCCCGGCGTCGACGTCCTCGAGGTGAGCGGCGGTTTCGCTGTCTTCGAGGCCCAGACGGATGCCGCGAGCCAGGCCGTCCTCCGCCTCGCCCTCGAGCGCGGCCCGGTCCTCGCTTTCAGCCAGCAGCGCCCGAGCCTGGCCACCATCTTCAAGGAGGTCGTGCAGTGAGCACTCCATCGGGAACGGCCGACCGGTATCCGGCGCCGACGCTTCGGCAGAGCGTCTGGCTCGTGGCGACCCGGGAGATCGTGGCCCGGCTCCGCAGCAAGGCCTTCCTGATCTCCACGGGCATCCTTCTGCTCGTCTCGATCGGGTCCGTCGTGGCCGGCGGCATCGCGGGCCAGAACCAGACCCTGCCCAAGGTCGCGGTGGTCGGGTCCGCCGCCGCGCAGGTCGTGCGCCAGGCCGGCACGCTGGCCGCCGTCGAGGCCGACGATGTCGCCGCCGCCGAGGCCCTCGTGCGGGCGGGCACGGTGACCGCCGCGATCGTGCCGGCGGAATCGCAGGCCGGCTACCCGCTGCCCCTGCGGGTGATCGCCCTCTCCGCGACCCCGCTCGAGGTCGTCGGCGTCCTCAGCCTCCGCCCGGAGGTGACCCTTCTGGAACCATCGAAACAGGGCGAGGGCCTCGTCTACCTCGTCGCGATCGGTTTCGGGCTCGTCTTCTTCATGTCGGCGATCACCTTCGGCTCCACGATCGCGCAGAGCGTCGTCGAGGAGAAGCAGACCCGCGTCGTCGAGATCCTGATGACGACCATCCCGGTGCGGGCGCTCCTCGCCGGCAAGGTCGTCGGCAACAGCATCATGGCCTTCGGGCAGATCGTCGCGATCGGCCTGCTCGTCTCTATCGGCATGGCGGTGACCGGCCAGCACGTCCTGCTCGGCGACATCGGCCCGTCGCTCGTCTGGTTCGCGGTGTTCTTCGCGTTCGGGTTCGTGATGCTCGCCTCGCTGTTCGCGGCGACGGCGTCGATGGTGTCCCGGCAGGAGGACGTCGGCTCGGCGACCTCGCCGGTGCTCGTCCTCGTGATGATTCCCTATTTCCTGGTGATCCTGTTCAACGACAACCCCACCGTGCTCGCGATCATGTCCTATATTCCGTTCTCGGCACCCGTCGGAATGCCCATGCGGATCTTCCTCGGCACCGCCGCCTGGTGGGAGCCGCTGCTCTCGCTCGCGATCCTGCTCGCCTCCACCGCCCTCGTGATCCTGATCGGCTCCCGCATCTACGCGAATTCTCTCCTCCGGATGGGGGCACGGGTCACCTTCCGCGAGGCGCTCCGGGGCTGAGCGGATGCGCGGGCGCCGGTCCGCGAGCACATCTCACAGTGGCGGCGGAGCCGGATGCGCAAGGATGGAGGGGTGACTCAACTCCATGACCTTTCCTCGCGCGGTTTCGCCTCGGACAACTACTCCGGGGTGCACCCGGAGATCCTCGAGGCGATCGGCAGGGCCAACGGCGCCCACCAGATCTCCTATGGCGAAGACGTGTACACCGAGCGCCTCCAGGAGGTGTTCGCGCGGCACTTCGGCGAGGGCACAGAGGCCTTCCCCGTCTTCAACGGAACCGGCGCGAACGTGGTCGGCCTGCAGTCGATGCTGCCGCGCTGGGGCGCCGTCATCTGCGCCTCGACCGCGCACATCAACTCGGATGAGGGCGGCGCCCCCGAGAAGGTCGCCGGCATCAAGCTCCTCACCATCGACACCCCCGACGGCAAGCTCACCCCCGCGCTGATCGACCAGCAGGCCTGGGGCTGGGGCGACGAGCACCGCGCCCAGCCGCTCGTCGTCTCGATCACCCAGACCACCGAGCTCGGCACCGCGTACAGCATCGAGGAGGTGCGGGCCATCGCCGACCACGCGCACGCGAACGGCATGACCCTGCACATGGACGGCGCCCGCCTCTCCAATGCGGCCGCGGCGCTCGGCGTCCCGTTCCGCGCGTTCACGCGCGACGCCGGCGTCGACGTGCTGAGCTTCGGCGGCACCAAGAACGGGATGATGTACGGCGAGTGCATCGTCGTGCTCAACCCCGAGGCATCCGCCGGCCTGGTCTACCTGCGCAAGCTCAACATGCAGCTCGCCTCGAAGATGCGGTTCATCTCGGCACAGCTGATCGCGCTGCTCGACGGCGACCTCTGGCTCCGGAACGCCGGCCACGCGAACGCCATGGCCACGAAACTGCGAACCGCCCTCGACGACGGCATCGCGGACGGCTCGATCACAGGCGTCTCCTTCAGCCAGCCCACCCAGTCCAATGCCGTGTTCGCGGTGCTGCCGCCCGGCGTCGCCGACAGCCTGCGGGAGGCGTTCCGTTTCTACGACTGGAACCCGGCGACCGGCGAGGTGCGCTGGATGTGCGGCTTCGACACCGAGGAGGCCGACATCGACGCCTTCGTCGCCGCCCTCAAGGTCGAACTCGGGTCGGCTCGCGCGCTCGCGAGCGACCGGGACACCATGCAAACCCCCGAACCGGCCGAACGATGAACGCCTTCGCCAACAAGCCCTGGCTCGGCTCGTACGCCCCCGGGGTGCCGAACACCATCCCGGCCCCCTCCGACACCCTCGTCGGCATGATCGAGGCCTCCTGCCGGCTCTACGCCGACGCGATCGCGCTCGACTTCTTCGGCGGCACCACGAGCTACACCCAGCTCGGGGAGCAGATCTCGCGCGTTGCGAACGGGCTGATGCGCCTCGGCGTGAAGCCCGGCGACCGGGTCGCTCTCGTGCTGCCCAACTGCCCCCAGCACGTGGTCGCGTTCTACGCCGTGCTGCGCCTCGGCGCGATCGTCGTCGAGCACAACCCGCTCTACACCGAGCGCGAGCTGCGGCACCAGTTCGAAGACCACGGCGCCCGGGTCGCGATCGTCTGGGACAAGGTCTACGCGACCGTGCGCGACTTCCCGGCCGACCTGGGACTCCGCACCGTCGTCGCCGTCGACCTCACGGATGCGATGCCGCTGGTCAAGCGCCTCGCCCTGCGGTTGCCGATCAAGCAGGCCCGGTCCTCGCGAGACGCACTCACCGTCTCCGAGCTGCCGAAGGACGCCATCGAGTGGTCCTCCCTCGTGCGCGCCCGCAAGCTCCGCCACAACCACCCGCGACCGGCCCTCGGCGACACCGCGGTTCTGCAGTACACCAGCGGCACGACCGGCACCCCGAAGGGCGCGATCCTCACCCACTCGAACCTGCGGGCCAACGCGCTCCAGGGCGAGGCGTGGGTGCCCGGTCTCACCCCCGGCCAGGAGGTCTTCTACGCCGTCCTGCCGATGTTCCACGCCTACGGCCTCACCCTCTGCCTCACCTTCGCGATGGCGACAGGGGCCCGGCTCGTACTGTTCCCGAAGTTCGATGAGAACCTGCTGCTGGACGCCGCGAAGCACACTCCGCCGACCTTCCTTCCCGCGGTCCCGCCGATCTACGACCGGCTGGTCACCGCTGCCGAGAAACGGAACGTGAGCCTGCGGAGCATCCGCTTCTCGATCTCTGGCGCGATGAGCCTGCCCGTCTCGATCGTCGAACGCTGGGAGTCCGCCACCGGCGGGCTCCTCGTCGAGGGGTACGGCATGACCGAGGCCTCGCCGATCGCCGTCGGAAACCCGATCGGCCCGAGCCGCCGTCCAGGTACCGTTGGAGTGCCGTTCCCGAGCACAGAGATCCGCGTCGTCGACCCGAAGGACCCGTCGATCGACCGCGGTGTCGAGGAAGAGGGCGAGTTGCTCGTCCGCGGCCCGCAGGTCTTCTCCGGTTACTGGGACCAGCCGAGCGAGACCGCCAAGGTGCTCCTCGACGGCGGCTGGCTCCGCACCGGCGACATCGTGCGCGTCTCCGCCGACGGCTTCGTCACCATCGTCGACCGCATCAAGGAACTCATCATCACGGGCGGGTTCAACGTGTCGCCGTCCGAGGTCGAAGCCGCTCTGCTCTCACACCCCGACGTCGCCGACGCCGCCGTCGTGGGCATCGCGAGCAAGAACGGCGGCGAGGACGTCGTCGCCGCGATCGTGCTCACCGACGGCGCCGCGCTCGACGTCGACGCCCTGCGTGAGTACTGCCGCACCCGGCTCTCGGCGTACAAGGTGCCGCGGCGCATCGTCGAGGTCGAGGAGCTCCCCCGCTCGATGATGGGCAAGGTGCTGCGCCGCACCAAGGAGGAGGTCGCCGGTGACCTGCCGAGCAAGCAGGAGCAGGTGCTCGAGC
>NZ_JASJVF010000123.1:0-9829 GCF_035019805.1 Cryobacterium sp. 10I1 | reverse complement strand
CGGGGTCGGGCATCCGGTGCCGAGCACAGTGAACACCGCCGTGCGGGTGTACGAGGTCGAGCGGATCGAGCAGGGCCGCCACCTCTACGTCGTGGCCGTGCAGGTCGACGCCAGCCCCTGGCGCTGACGAGCGGCATGCCAGAATCGTCTCATGGTGACTTCCCCGCCCGAACAGCCCACGCAGCCCGACCACGCCATGCGGCCCGAGCACACTGCGGCGGTCGTGTCGGTGAGCCTCGATGACGCGCACCGGTTCAGCAAGCCGGCCGCGCCCCGCATCCTCCTGCTCGAGGGTCTCGGCGTCGAGGGCGACGCGCACGCGGGTGCGACCGTGCAGCACCGCTATCACGTGAAGAAGGACCCGACGGCGCCGAACCTCACCCAGGTCCACCTGATCCCGTCCGAGCTCTTCGACGAGCTCGCCCACGACGGCTACACCGTGCGGCCCGGCGAACTCGGCGAGAACGTGACCACCTGGGGGATCGACCTCACCGGGCTCCCCCTCGGCACCCGGCTGCACCTCGGCGCCGACGCCGTCGTCGAACTGACCGGCCTGCGCAACCCCTGCTCACTGATCAACGGATACCAGGGCGGGCTGATGAAGCAGCTCATCGAAACGGATGCCGCCGGCCGCATCACCCGCAAGGCCGGCGTGATGAGCGTGGTCGCGTCCGGTGGTGCGGTCCAGCCGGGAGACATCATCCGGATCGAGCTGCCCGAGGGGGAACAGGTCCCCCTCGACGTCGTCTGAGACGACCGCTCGCGCGTCGGACGGCCTAAGCGGTGACCGGCTCCGAGGCGTGGAACCACGGCGGGTACACCGCGACCTTCGGGCGGTGACCGGACTCGGCGAGAATGCCGCGCACGACGTCACGGACCTTGTCATTCGCGACGGCGACGATGGTGACGAGCTCGAACGGGAAGGTCTCCTCGACGAGGAGTTCGGCCTCGAGGAGCGCTGCGGCATCCTTCTCGGCACGCAGCCGGCGGAGGACCCGGTCGCTCGTCTCCGGCGTCGCACCGACACGGGTCAGGGTGCCCGCTGCATCGCCGTCGGTCACGGCGATGACGCCGAGGGCGGGCTCACCGTGCCCGGACTGGGCCTCGACGACCTTCTTGACGGTGCTGACGAGGATCACGAAGTCGAAGTTCTCCGCATACGGGGCGTCCCTGGACAGGCGCGGGTCGCCGGTGTTCGTGAGGATGCTGTCCCAGATGGTCGCGTTCGGCGAGAGGAAGAACGGCACGAAGTGCGCGACGGTCGTGTTCTCGGTGCCGGCGATCAGCGTGCTGCGGCGCTTCTCACGGTTGGGAACGGAGGAGATGTCGACGGCGGGTCGCACGGCCCAGGCCTCGCTCGCGTCGGCGAGGAGGCCACCGCTGGCGAGGATGCCGGCGAGGTTGCGGATGTGGGTCAGGTGATAGATGCGCTGCTCGCCGACGTTGTCGGGGGCGGATTTCGGCCCGATCGACGACTTGGTCCGGGTCGAGGGGCGGGGGCGGGTCGCACTCGTCGCACCGGAGGCGCTGCTTGCCGGGGCGCTCCGCAGCGACGGAGGCTTCGAGGCCGTCTTCGAGCGCGCCGGCGACGGGGCGGACTTGGCCCGGCTCGCGCGAACCGCGGGTGTCGCGGGCACAGCCTCCGGAACCGGTTTCGGGAAACAGATGGCGCACAGGCCACCCTCGAGTCCGTGGATGCATTCGTTGCTCAAAGCCAGAAAACCTCTCGTGTTCGTGTCCCCCACATTCTTCGAATACCCGTGTTCGAAGACCACGACTCAACGCTACGGTGATTTTGCCCCGAGCGGTTACCGGGATCGGCCCTGAACCCGGTTATTGGATGCAGAACTCGTTTCCCTCGGGGTCGGCCATGATGTAGTGGAATTCCGGGAACGGCCCCCACTTCTCGTCGACCATGCGAACCACAGATGCCCCGAGCGCGACGATCCGATCCCGTTCCGCATCGATCTCGTCCCTGCTCGGCGCCCGTCCCGGTGTCGCGCTGATGTCGAGGTGCACCCGGTTCTTGACGGTCTTGCCCTCCGGGACCCTTTGGAAGAACAACCGCGGCAACAGGCCCTCCGGATCCCCGGCGATGCTGCGCGTCTCGAGGTCCGCGTCGGTGAGGTCGCTCGTGAGTACGAGTTCGCGCAGCTCCGGCGGCCACTCGGCTCGGGGATAGCCGAGTACGTCCGCCCAGAAGTGCGAGAGCTCGCGCGGGTGTGCGCAGTCGAACACGATGTTTCCGATCTTGCCGGCCATGGGCCCTCCTCGGGGTTGGGGTCTTCGCGACCACTATGCACCCTTACGTCGCTTCGGGCGGCGGTCTACTGTGGGCCGCAGCGGGTCCCTCCGGGGCCCGGCAACCGACCAGGGAGACTCCATGAAGGCCGAACAGATCACCCTCGAACCCCGCACGTTCCTCGGAGTCCACGAGGTGATCCCGATGAGCAGGCTGACCGAATATTTCGATCGCGCCTTTCGTACCTCCGCCGCCGAACTCGGCAGGCTGGGCGCCCACCCGAGCGGTCCGCCGATCGCGCTCTATCACGGCGCCCCCACGGATGCCGCGGTCGACGTGACCGCCGGATTCCCCGTCGTCGACGAGGTCAGTGCGACCCGGGCCGTCGAGGTCGTGCACCTTCCGTCCGGTCCGGCCGTCGAGACGTTCCACGTGGGCTCATACGAGACGATGGCCGAGACGTATGCGGCCGTGACGGACTGGATCACCGCGCAGAAGCTCACCGTCGCCGGGGACATGTGGGAGGAGTACCTGGTGGGTCCGGACGCCGAACCGGACCCTGCCAAGTGGCGCACCCGGATCGTGTTCCCGCTCGCCTGAGTCCGCCACGCTTTTTTCGAAACGCGGGCGCAACAATCACCCTCTAACATGAGCACGCGACCTGCGACCATGACGAGCCAGGAGAAGGCGATGTGAGAAGCTCCCGCTGGGAACGCGCGACCGACACTCCCCTGCTCGCGCTCGGAATCGCTTTCCTGATCGCGTACGCGACGCCGATCATTGCGCCGGAGATCAGTCCCGGCTGGCACCTGTTCCTCGAGTGGATCGAGATCGGCAGCTGGGCGGCCTTCGCGGTCGATTTCGTGGTGCGGGTAAGCCTCGCGGAGGATCGACGCGCGTTCATGCGCACCCATATCCTCGACCTTCTCGCGGTCGCCCTGCCGTTGTTCCGACCGTTGCGGGCCCTGCGGGTGGTCTCGGTCGTGATCCTGTCCACCCGCCGGCTGAGTAAGGTGCTCAAGAACCGCGTGATGACCTACGTGGGCATCACGGCGGTGTCGGTCTGGTTCATCGCGGGCCTCGCGGTGACCGATGCGGAACGGAACGCGACCGGCGCGAACATCGTGACGGTGTGGGACGGCTGGTGGTGGTCGTTCATCACGATGGCCACCGTCGGATTCGGGGACCACTTTCCCGTCACGACGGACGGCCGCCTCGTCGCTGTCGGCCTCGTGGTCACCGGGATCGCGCTGATCGGCACCATCACCGCGTACATCGCATCCTGGTTCGCCGCCGCCGGCCGCGAGGCCGAGGAGGCCATCAAGGTCGAGCTCGGCGTCAACGAGGACAAGATAGACGCCCTCACCGTGGAGATCGGCGAGCTCAAGGCCCTCGTCGAGCGCCTGGTCGGCCAGCCACTCCCGGCCCCGCCGACCGCGGACTGACGAGCAGGCTCAGACCCGCAGGCCCGCACCCGCACCTTTAGGTCCAGACCGGTCGCAGGCCGGCCGTCTCAGATGTCGAAGTCCGTGCTCGGCGGTGCAGCTGCGGTCTCGGTCGCGGTCGTCGTCGCGGTCCTCGCGACCGAGCGGGCGGCATCCGTCTCACGGATGCTCTTCCGCGCGCTCTGCCGGAGGGTCTGGCTCACGGGCTCCGCGGTGTAGGAGGAGGTCACCAAGATCGGCATGTGGTCGGATGTGCCGCGCGGGAGCGTCTCGACATTCTCGATGGTCAGGCCGACCGAGGTTGCGAGGTCGAAGTGACCCCTGAAGAACCGGTAGCGCGTGTATGTGCGGGTGTCGCTCAGGGTGAGGTCGTAGCCGGACTCCGTGACCTTGTCGCCGAGGTTGCCCTTGAAGATCGGGTAGTTGTAGTCGCCGACCATCAGCGTCGGCAGGCCGGGGCCGAGGCGATTGAGTTCCTCGTGCGCCGAACGGATCTGGTTGCGGCGCAGCGAATTGCGCGCGGTCAGCGGCGCAGCATGGAAGGACGCGACGACGAGCTCGCGATCGGCGACCTTGTCAACGAGCCGGGTGCCGATCAGGCGCTCGTGCGCCGGGCGCAGCACCATGTCGTGCAGGGACTTCTTGAGCGCGAAGGCCTGGGTGGTGACGGCGTCGAAGCGGTCCTGGCGGTAGTAGATCGCGAGGCCGAGCCGGTTGGTCAGGGTCGAGTCGGCGAGATGCAGGGTGCCGATGTCGTCGGGCAGTTCGAGGGTGTCCGCCTCCTGGAGGCAGAGCACGTCCGGCTCATAGGTGACGGAGAGCGCGGCGAGTTCACCGACCGCTCGGTTCTTCCGGAGGTTGTAGCTGATGACCCGCACGTCTCTGACCTGGCTTCCGACTCGTGGTGGTGATTCAAGCCTAACGCGCGCGGCTGAAAGGTTCACAAGGCTTCGGGACGCTTGAGTGGGCTACCGGTCAGTTCCCCACGCGTTCTGTGCCGGGGTCGTGCGGCGGCCTCAACGCCAGCCGAGACCCGGGGCGACGTGGGTGACGATGCTCTCCAGGAGGCGCGCGTTGTATGCGACTCCGAGCTGGTTGGGGATCGTCACGAGCACGGTGTCTGCGGCCTGCACCGCGGCATCCGTCTTCAGCTGGGCGACGATCTGGTCGGGCTCGCCGACGTAGCTTTTGCCGAAGCGGGCGAGGCCGCCGTCGAGGTAGCCGACCTGGTCCTCGGACTCCCGGCTGCCCGGCCGGCCGAAGTAGGCCCGGTCCTCTTCGGTGACGAGCGGCAGGATGCTGCGGCTCACGGACACCCGCGGCGTGCCGGTGTGGCCCGCGGCGGCCCAGGCTTCACGGTAGATCGCGATCTGCTCCGCCTGCAGGTCGCCGAACGGGACACCGGTGTCTTCGGTCAGCAGCGTCGAGCTCATCAGGTTCATGCCCTGCTCACCGACCCATTTCGCGGTCGCCCGGGTGCCGGAGCCCCACCAGATCCGCTCGCTCAGTCCCGGAGCCTGCGGCTGGATCGGCAACAGCGCCGTTCCAGCGGACATCTGCGGGTTCGGCGTCGCGACACCGGCCCCGATGATCGCCGCCCGGAAGACCGAGGTGTGCTCGCGGGCGACATCCGCGTCGGTCTGCCCGTCTGCGGGCGCATAGCCGAAGTTCTCGTAGCCGCGCTGCGCGGTTTCCGGTGACCCGCGGCTGATGCCGAGCTGGAGGCGCCCGTTGCTGATCAGGTCGGTGATCGCGGCCTCCTCGGCCATGTACAGCGGGTTCTCGTAGCGCATATCGATGACGCCGGTGCCGAGCTCGATCCGGTTCGTGCGCGCCGCCATCGCCGCGAGCAGCGGGAACGGTGAGGCGAACTGCCGGGCGAAGTGGTGCACACGCACGTATGCCCCGTCCACGCCGAGTTCCTCGGCGGCGACCGCGAGCTCCACCGTCTGGAGGAGGGCGTCGCGTGCGGTGCGGGCAAGGGAGCCCCGCACCGCCTGGTGGTGGCCGAAGGAGAGGAATCCGATGCGCTTCATGACCGGTGCAGCGCGGAGGGGCCGCCGGGTATTCCCGTCGCCCGCGCGGCACCACCGCTCCCCGGACTGGCCGCGCTACCCACGCTCCTTCCCGCGCCGCTTCTTCGCCGCGGGCACCCGTCGCACAGTGAGCCTGTCGAGGCGGCGTTCCACAACGGTGCCCTCCTCGAGGATCGTCGCGAGCGTGATGAGCTCGTCGACGAGTTCAGGGACCGGGCGCGCCTGGCAGCAGACGCACCAGCCGCGCGCGTCGAAACACGCGCGCAGGGCCTGCTCGTAGTAGTCCCTCGTGAGGCCGGGCACGTCGCATACCCGCGCCGTCGTCGTGGACTGGAGCGAGTTCATTCCGCTGAACGAGCGCCCGCAGCCGCAGTCCCCGTATGGGGCCCACCGGCTATACGGGCACGGCTCGAGCATCCACACGAGCTCACCCTCGATACAGCCGTTCGAGTCACTGCCGCGGGAGCCCTGCGTCGCCCCGGTGGCCACCAAAACCTTCATTTCCGTCCTCCTCGGTCTCGGCACGAGCCTCAGGGAGTGGATGGAATAACGCTAACAGTGGCCACCGACAGACGAACGGGTGGAGCGGCGCGGGCGAGCGACGGCGGGTCAGCACCCGACCGATCAGTAGTAGCCGAAGGACTCGGAGTGCGCCCAGGCAGAGCAGGGAGTGCCGTAGGCCGACTTGATGTAGCCGAGGCCCCAGCTGATCTGCGTCGCCGCGTTCGATGCCCAGTCCGAGCCAGCGGAGGCCATCTTGCTGCCGGGCAACGCCTGCGGGATGCCGGTTGCTCCGCTGGAGCTGTTGTACGCCTGGTAGTTCCAGCCGGATTCCCTCTGCCACAACTGACTGAGGCAGCTGAATTCCCCGCTGCCCCAGCCGTACTGGGAGGAGGCCATCGCACTCGCCGTCGCGCGCGCGCCGGCCGGGCTGTTGTCCCCCGACGATGACACGGACGCCGCCGCTTGCGGCGCAGCGGCCGCAGCAGCTGCCGCAGCCGCCTTCGCTGCTTTGGCCGCCTGGGCCGCCTGGGCTTCCGCGGCGGCCCTGGCGGCGGCAGCGGCTGCGGCCTCAGCGGCGGTCTTCTCGGCCGCAACGCGGTCGACTTCTGCGACCGCAGCCTGCACGGTCGTCGTCTCGGCCTTGGTCCGGGCGGTCAACGACTCGACCTGGTCGATGGGCAGGACCTGGAAACTCGCCAGCGAACTCGCCGCTGCGGTCAAAGTGGAAGCATCCACTTTGTTCGCGGCTGCGGCGACGACCTGGTTGGCGTCGACCAACGCAGCGGATGCCGCATCCTGGGCGTGTACCTTCGCGATCGAGGTGTAGACGGTGAGCTGGTCGTGTTGCCGGCCTGTCGCCGCTGCGACGTCGGCCGTTGCCGCGATCCGGCTCTGGGAACGGGTGGCCGCCTCGGCGGCCGCACTGACCGCGAAGCCGCTTCCGGCCACGATCGCGGCGATCGCGAGACCGGCCGTGACGAGGGTGAACCGTTTCGGGCGACGTCCCCTGGATCCGTTCCTGCGCGAGGCCCGGGTGTCGACCGGAGCCGAATCTGTTGGCGAATCTGGTGCGGATTGAGCTGAGTTCATGATTCCTGCCATCGAGAACCGGCTCGAAAACCGCCAGGTTCGCTGAGTGTCAGGCCCACGCTCTCGGTGACGGCGCGGGCGAATTGGCCATAGTGCAGACGCTTTCTGGCAAAGTCCCGACCAAAACCTCCACAAGTCATCCACGGGGTAACCGGTCAACCGGGTTCTGCAGGGGTGGCGGGCCGCACTAGTCCCGGCCCGCCGCCCTTGTTGAGCGCGATTCCGCTTTTCTGAGGTTTTCTCAGGAATGCAGGGGCCTATTTCCGGCCACGGGCATCCGGATCGGTGGAACGCGGCTCCCGATCAGCGGGCACTCAGTAGTAGTTGTAGGCCTCGGAGTGCGCCCAGGCCGCGCACGGCGTCCCGTAGGAGGCGGCGATGTAGCCGAGACCCCACGCGACCTGCGTCGCGGCGTTGGTGGCCCAGTCGGAGCCGGCCGAAGCCATCTTGCTCCCCGGAAGAGCCTGCGGGATACCGGTGGCCCCACTCGAGTTGTGGGCCGTGTACGACCAGCCGGACTCCCTCTGCCATAACTGCACGAGGCAGCTGAACTGGCCGTCGCCCCAGCCGTACTTCGAGGCGGCCAGGCCCTGGGCCACCGCCTTCGCGCCCGCGGGCGTGTTCGCTGAGGCGAGGGCCTGCAGCCTTTGGGCCTCTGCCGAAGCGGCTGCGGCAGCGGCCTTCTCGGCGGCGACCCGGTCTGCTTCGGCCGCAGCGGCTTCGACGCTTGTCGAGATGGCGGCCGTGCGCTGGGTGAGCGACTCGACCTCGTCGATGGGCAGGACCTGGTAGCTCGCGAGCGAGCTCGCGACGTCGCTCAGGGTGGTCGCGTCGACCTTGTCCTTGGCGGCAGCGAGCACCGCGTTGGCCCTGTCGAGCGCGACGGCGGCGGCGTCCTTCGCGTGCACGGTGGCGATCGAGTCGTACACGGCCAGTTGGTCGTGCTGGCGGCCGGTGCTCGCGGAGAGGGCTGCGGTGGCGGTCACGCGGTCCTGGGCGGCGTTCGCGGCCTGAAGGGCGTATGAGCCCCCGGTGACGAGGGCCACGGCGACGGCGGAGGCCAGGGAGATGGCGATGATCCGGCGAGAATGCGGTGAGCGGCGGGGTGGTGCTGAATGCGATGTCATATAGTCCCGGTGTCGCAAACGCGGGCGCACGAACAGGGCTCGTGGGCCAGCGCTCACTGGTCTCGGGCCCACGCGCTCGGATGCTGCGCAGGCGAATCGGCCATAGTGGCCGGGATTCCTGCACAAACCCTCACTTTTTCCTCCGAAAGTCATGGGTATCGGGGCGCGTTCCGCACGCGTGCCCCGTCAGGCTCCGCGACGAGCCTGTCTAAACTCGAAGAATCGACATGTTCATTCCGGTCGATATCCGCGGACGTTCCCACGACGCTGAAGATCACGAGGTTTCATCATGACCGCGCACGACATCGTCCTGATCCGGCACGGGCAGACCGAGTGGAGCATTTCCGGTCGGCACACCGGCCGCACCGACATCCCCCTGACCGACCTCGGTCGGCAGCAGGCGGACGCGCTCGGCGAGATGCTCGACGGCGAGGCGTTCCCGACGGTCTTGTCCAGCCCGCTTCAGCGGGCCTGGGAAACCATGGAGCGCGCGGGATATGCCGCGCAGGGCATCGCTTCCCAGGACATTCTCGAGTGGGACTATGGCGTGTTCGAGGGGCGCACGACCGAGGCCATCCGCCGGGAGATCCCGGACTGGTCCGTGTGGACGCACTCGATGACCGGCGGCGAGTCCGCAGACGAGGTCGGCGCGCGTGCCGACCTCGCGATCGAGCAGTGCCTCGCAGCTCCGGGCCCGGTCGCCGTGTTCGCGCACGGACATTTCCTGCGCATCATGACGGCGCGCTGGATGGGCCTGCCTGCCTCCTCGGGGAAGCACTTCAGCCTCGGGACCGCCACGGTGTCCACCCTCGGCTGGGAACGCGATAACCGTGTGCTGCAGATGTGGAACGACGCCTGCCACCTGAACTCGATGGACCCGGTTCTCTGACGTACCGTTCCCGGCCGCGCGTTAAACCGCAAACGCGGCGTCCAGGGGCCGAAGCACGTCCTGGACGCCGCAGTCTTTGTGCGACTCGCTCTCGCTGAGTCTTACTTCCGGCCGGCACCCGTCAGAGCGGATGCTGCGCTGGCGGCGATGAGGCCGCGCACGAGCTCGAGCTGGGCGTCGTCCGCGAAGGACGAGCTCAGGCCGACGACGCTAACTCCGGAGGAGAGGAAGTCGGGCGCGTTGAGCGCGGTGACCCCTCCGGTGGCGATGAAGTTCATGTCGGGGTACGGCCCCTTCATCGACTTCGCCCAGTTCGGGCCGAGGATCGAGGCCGGGAAGACCTTGACCCAGCGGAGGCCGAGCGCACGAGCCTGGAGGATCTCGGTCGCAGTAGCCACCCCCGGAAGATGCGGGATGCCGCGGCGAACACGCTCGGCACGAACTTCGGCTCGACCGCGTTCATCACGTGCGTCGCGCCGTGTTCCCGGGCGACGGAT
>NZ_JASJVF010000122.1:0-9849 GCF_035019805.1 Cryobacterium sp. 10I1 | reverse complement strand
GCTTTCGCCCGACCCCGCTCCCTGTGTTCGTCCGGCCTCAGCCGACGATCAGCACTCTCCTGCTAGTAGGAGGTCTGTCCTTCGATGGCGGACTGCCAGACCGGCTTGTTGTCCTTGTCGAACTTGTAGATGCCGATGAAGGCGCTCGACGGCTCGTTGTGCGAGTTGAACGGGCCGACGCCGGACTGTCCGACGTACTGGATGTCCGTTCCGGCGGTGACAAGCGGTGCACACTCGGCGTAGCTCTTGCACTTGGTGCCCTTGCCACTCGCGCCGGAAACGGCCGCGAGCTGCGCCTGGATGTCGGCGGAGACGGTGGACTTGGCCTTCAGCGCCGCGAGGGCGGAGAGGGTGGTCGCGTCGTAGGCCTCAGGAGCGTAGGAGAAGTCTCCGAGAGCTGCGTTCTGGGTGTCCTTGTACCAGGAGACGAGCTTGGCCTTGAAGTCATCAGCCGGGTATGCGCCGGGGATCGTGCCCTGTGCGCTGGTCAGCGTGCCGGCTTCGAAGTCCTTGCTGTAGTCGGCGGTGTTGCCGTCGGACAGGTAGACCTTGGAGAGGTCGACGCCCTGGGCCTTGAGCTCGGGGATGATCGACTTGGTCTCGTCGAAGGCGAGGATGACGATCGCGTCAGGGTTGGTCGCCTTCGCAGCGGTCACCTCGGACGAGAACGTGGTCTGGCCGGGGGGGAATTCCTGGCCGTTGCCCTTGCCGCCATAGACGACGGTTCCGCCGGAGGCTTCGACGCTGGCCTGCGTGAAGTCGCGGAGGCCGGTGCCGTAGGAGTCGTTGAAGACGAGGAAGGCGACCTTGGCGTTGCCGTCACCCGTGATGAGCTGGCCGAGCGCGGAACCCTGGACCGAGTCCGGCGGTGCGGTACGGAAGTAGAACGGACCGTAGCCGCTGAGCTTGGCCGAGGTGTTGGCCGGGGAGATCTGGACGATCTTGGCGGAGGCGAAGGAGTCGACGACGTTGAGCGAAACGCTCGAGGACGCGGCGCCGATCGCGACGGATACCTTGGCCGCGATGAGCTTCTGGGCGGACGCGGTCGAGATCGTCAGGTCCGTGCTGTCACCGGAGTCGGTGGCCAGGACGCAGGCGTCCTTGCCGTCGACGCCGCCGGCGGCGTTGATGTCGGAGACGGCGAGGCCGACGCCGGCGAGTTCCGGCGGGTTGAGATAGGCGAGGCTACCGGTGATCGGGAGGATCGAGCCGACGACCAGCGACTTGTCCGTGGACGCTCCGCTCGCACAAGCTGCGTCGGTGTACGAGGACGCGGCCGCAGCCGAGGTCGTGGTAGCGGTTGAACCGCCGCCGGATGCACAACCGGAGAGCATGACGGCGATGACGCCTGCTCCCGCCACGATGGCGGTCCGGAGGGCGTGCTTGGATTTAATCATCCTGGGTACCCTTTCATCTTGCACGCGTAAGTACGCCTCCGGGTGAGGCCCACTCGCGTTATTAGGCTCCAACCTAGGATCACTTTGTTTCGAGGATGTTTTCTTGCCGCGCAAAGAGAACATCGTTAGCGATTCGTGACACCACCGGCACCTGCTCTGGGGGACGCCGTCGGACGAGGTGCTGTACTAGGAGCGTCGCCCGGTCACGCCCTGGTATGCGATCTGCTTCTTCTCACCGAGGGCGGTGATGCAGGATGCCCAGGATGCGCACACCGCGTCGCCGTGGCTGACCCGGTCGAGCGCCGGGGCGATCGAGGGCCCGCCGTCGTCGCCTGCCTCCCTCGCGGCGAGGGCCGCGAGCACCACCCCGTCGAAGGCTTCCCCGCCTCCGGCGGTGTCGGCGAGCCCGGGGTCCGAGGTGCGCAGGCGCACTGCGAAGGCCTCGTCTGCTGCGAGCGGAGTGCCGCCGTTCGTGAAGTCGTTCAGAGGCAGCAGGGCGATGCCCGCTGCGGCGACGGATGCCGTGACATCAGCGGGCACCGCACTCGTCGCGTCCCAGAGAACGAGGTCAACGTGTCGCGCCACCAGGTCGGCAACCGCGGCCGCGACGTTCCCCGTCGAGTTCCGATGCACGAGCTGGATCGGCAGAGTGCCGGGCACGGCCTGCTCAAGGATCTCGCGGGCGGCCAGCTCGGTGCCGGCGACCTGAGCGGCGCCGGTCACTGCGGCTCCCGCTTCCCCGGTCATCGGGAACAGCGTGCCGATCAGGAGCGTGCCGTCGCCGGTCGGCGCGACCGTCGCGGCGACGGTCGGAGTGCTGGTCACGACGACGGGGGCGTCCCCTGCGGTGCACCCGGAAAGCAGCAGCGCGGCGACGACGGTGAGCGCGAGACCGGCAGACGTGAGCCCCCGGGGTCGCGAGGTGACGTTCAGAGCTGGAAAGGGCATCCGTGGTCCTTTCACAGGTGGGATGCTCCGAGCGTATCGCCGGTCAGAGGGGTTCGGGGGATGCTCGCCGCGGGGCGCGTCCGGTGACGACCATGTCGGCCGTGAGGATCACGAGCGCGACCCAGACGAGCCCGAAGCCGACCCAGCGCTCCGGCGGCATCGGCTCGCCGAGGATGAAGACCCCGACGAGGAACTGCAGCACCGGTGCGACGAACTGCACGAGGCCGAGCAGGCTGAGCGGCAGGCGGCGGGCGGCGGCTGCGAAGAACAGCAGCGGGACGGCCGTCACGACGCCCGTTGAGACGAGGCCGACGGTGTGCCACGGCGACACGGTGCCGAAGGTGAGCCCGGTGACGGCGCCCACGATGAGGAGTTCCGCGACCGCGATCGGCATCAGCCAGGCGGTCTCGAGGGTGAGGCCGGTGAGCGCGCCGACGCCGGGTCCGACGTTCTTCTTGATCAGCCCGTAGAACCCGAAGGACAGGGCGAGGACGAGCGAGATCCACGGGAGTGCCCCGTAGCCGAGCGTCAGCACGAGCACAGCGGCCGCGCTGATCGCGACCGCGATCCACTGGATGCGCCGCAACCGCTCGTGCAGAACGAAGACGCCCAGCAGCACCGTGACGATCGGGTTCATGAAGTAGCCCAGGGCGGCCTCGACCACGTGCCCGGTCAGCGTCGCGAAGACGTAGGTCTGCCAGTTGACGAAGATCAGGAGGCCGGCCAGGCCCATCACCCAGACCGTCTTCGGGCGGCGGAGGACTGTGAGCAGGGCGGGCCAGCCACGGGTGACGGTGATTAGGGCGAGGCAGAAGACCAGGGAGAAGAGCACGCGCCAGGCCACGACCTCGAAGGGTCCCGTCGGGTGCAGCAGCAGGAAGAAGAGCGGGAGCAGGCCCCAGAGGCCGTACGCGGAGATCGCGAAGGCGAGTCCGCTGGTCGGTTCGGCCGACTGGCTCCGTGTCCTGCTCACAACGATTCCCCTTCGCGGGCGTGCCCTGCCTGGACGTGTTGGGTGGTGCGGGCCGCGCTCGGGCGGACCTGGCAACACAAAATCCCGGATGATCAGGCCATCCGGGATTTTGTGTTGTTCGTACGTGTACTGCGGTCGTGCGTGGCGCCTGGAACGAATCCCTAGCGGACGACGACGGCGAGCACGTCGCGTGCGGAGAGGACGAGGAGGTCGTCGCCACCGAACTTGACCTCGGTTCCGCCGTACTTGGAGTAGATGACCTTGTCGCCCACGGCAATGTCGAGCGGGATGCGGTTGCCGTTGTCGTCGATGCGGCCGGGGCCGACGGCGACAACTTCGCCCTCCTGGGGCTTTTCCTTGGCAGTGTCAGGGATGACCAGACCTGATGCGGTGGTCTGCTCGGCGTCGACCTGCTTGATGACGATGCGATCCTCGAGCGGCTTGATGGAGACCGACACGGTTGACCTCTTTCTTAGCTAAGACTTGGTTGGCAGACTCACAGCGAGAGTGCTAACAGCGAGTTTAGGGCGCTTCTGGCACTCACGCAACGTGAGTGCCAGACTCGGGCGTTCCGGGCGCGGCGGCCATGGCTTGATATCGTTTGGACAATGGAACGCTCCGAGCTTGTTGACCTGTTGTCCCCCGAGGGGCTGCGCCTGCTGGACTCGCTTCCGCCCTGGGACAACGCCTCCGATGTGGTTCGGCTGGTGAGCGACCTGCGGAAGGCCGGCCATCCTCAGGGACTCGTGACCGCGGTGCTCGGCCAATCGCGGCTGCGGGCGAAGGCCGTGGCCAAGTTCGGCGACTTCGCCGGGCGGATGCTCTTCACTGAGGCCGGTCTCGAACAGGCCACCCGCCTGAACGTCGCCGCGCTGCACGCCGGCCGGTTCGCCGCTGCCGGACTGAACCGGGTCGCCGATCTCGGCAGCGGGATCGGCAGCGACTCGATGGCCCTCGCCGCGCTCGACATCCAGGTGACCGCCGTGGACACGGACGAGGTCACGGCCACGGTCGCGAGCTACAACCTCGCCCCCTTCGACAATGCCGCCGTCGTGCACGGCGACGCGGAGACCTTCGACCTCACCGGCTTCGACGCTGCCTGGCTCGACCCGGCCCGCCGTACGGCCGGTCACAGCAATACCTCCCGGCTGACCCGCCCGGAGGATTATTCGCCGAACCTCGACTTCGTCTTCGGACTGAGCGAGCGGATGCCGATCGGAGTGAAGCTCGGTCCGGGTCACGACCGTGACGCCATTCCCGCCGCCGCGGAAGCGCAGTGGGTGTCCGTGGACGGAAAGCTCGTGGAGATGGGACTCTGGTTCGGCGTTCTCGCTCGCGAGGGCATCCGCCGTTCGGCCCTGCTCCTGGGCAGGGACGGCCGGCACGAGCTGACCGCGGCCGCGGACAGTCCGGATGTCGAGACCGTGCCCGGAGAGGCGGGCGTGCCCGGGAGCTACCTGTATGAGCCGGATGGCGCCGTGATCCGGGCGCGGCTGATCGGCGACCTGGCCCGCAGCATGGACGCGCTGATGCTCGGGGAGGGCATCGCATACCTGAGCTCAGAGTCGTTGCACGAGACCCCGTTCGCGACGGCGTTCCGGGTGCTCGAGTCGCTGCCGGTGGACGAGAAGAAACTCCGGCTCGCGCTCAAGGAGCGTCAGATCGGGACTCTCGAGATCAAGAAGCGCGGCGTGGACGTTGACCCGGCCGTGCTGCGCACCCGGCTGAAGCTGCACGGGTCCGAGTCCGCCACTCTCGTGCTCACCCGGGCGGGCGGCCACAGGCTCGCTCTGCTCGTGGAGCGGGTGCAGCCGCCGCGCTGAGCACTCAGCGCCGGGCACCCAGCGCCGGGCACTCAACGCCGGGAGCTCAGTGCGGGATGGGGCTGATGCCCTGGCTGATCAGCACGATCCAGCCGGCGGCGATGACGAGGCCCGCGAGACCGGTGCCGAGGCCCCAGGCCCAGATCGCGACGGCCGCGCGTTCGGTGCGGCTCGCCCAGACGGCGAGCACGACGGCCGCGAGCGAGAGCGGCGCGGTCCAGACCACGAAGACGGCGCCGGCGAGGCCGACGGCGCCGAAGAAGAGAGAGGCGAGAGAGCGGGCGCGCCTGCGCGCAAGGGCGCGCAGCTCGGACTCGGTGTAGACGTACGGCACCCATTCGGTGGGAGCGGTGACGGTCGACGCGTAGTCGAGTTCGCCGGTGACCTCCTCCGGCGGGCGCGTCAGTTCGAAGCGGAGGTCGTCACCGGCGGTGGGACGTCGTGCATCCGTCACTGCGGCCTCCCGGTCCGTTCACTTCGCCCGGGGAACGGGCTCTCAGCGATATTAGTAGGTACTCGGCATGCTTGCGAAGACGATGATCCAGACGACGATGCTCAGCAGGGAAAGGGCGACGCCGACGATGCCCGTGATCAGGCCGGTGAGCCACAGGGCACGTGCGCGCGGTTCCTTCGTGCGACCGAGCGCCCCGAGCACGATGGCCGCGGCCGGCAGCAGCAGGGTGAGCACCCCGCCGACGAAGGGGATGAAGGCGATCGGGAGGCCCAGCAGTCCGACGACACCTGCGACAAGCGAGAGGATGCTGAGCAGCGGCTGGCGGGTCGGAGCCTGCGTCCCCGGGGCGGGCGGGTACGGATACCCGTAACCGGGCGACGGCGGTCCGGCGGAGGCAGGACCGCCGGGCGCTGGACCGGCGGTCGGAGGATCCGTGAACGGCGGACCGGCGAACCCATCGCCGCCGGATGCCACGGGCTGCGTTCCGGGCGGCCCTGCAGCGGCCACGGTGGACTCGCCGCGCGGAATCTGCGGGACCTCGGGAACCTCGGGCACGTGCGGCACGTCGGGCACCTGCGGAACCTCGGGAACCGGAGGGATTCCCGAGGCACCAGGGGCGTTCAGATCACTCATGAGCTGTTCCTTTCCACTTCATTGACGGGTCAACGGTGATGGCAGGTCAGTCGTGACGACAGGCCGGCAGGGACGATCCAGTGGGTCAGTAGCTGGAGTACCCGTTGGTCGAGGCCGTGCTGATCAGCACGATGAAGAGGATCGCGCCGATGATGCCGGCGACAATGCCCAGGTAGCCGAGAACGAGGCCGGCGATGGCGAGCCCGCGGCCCTTTTCTCCGGTCTTCTTGATCTGGCTGAGGGCGATGTGGCCGGTGATGATCGCGGCGAGAGAGACGAAGAACGCCGACACGAGCGACACGATCGCGAGGACGTTGTACTTGTCCTGGGCGAGGGGCTGGCCGTAGGCCTGCTGGCCGTACGCCTGCGGCTGGCCGTACTGCTGCTGCTGCTGGCCGTACTGCTGCTGACCGTACGTGTCCGGTGCGCCATACGCAGGGGCGGCAGGTGCCTGGTACGCCGGCGCGGCGGGTGCCTGGTATTCGGGCGCGGCGGGCGCCTGGTAGATCGGGGGCTGGTTCACCGGGGGCGGGGTTACCGGAGGCTGGTTCGGGTCGGTCATGACTAACGGCTCCTTTGGGCTTCGATCAGCTGGCGGTGCCATAGTTGCACCCTCATTGAACGGGTGTCAACGCCCATGACGCGCCATGTCTGTTGCGTCCAGCGTATCGCGGATGCATAGGAACCGGAGATGGGACGCGGTTTTCAGCCCTGGATGACGGAAGCAGGGAGCGTTGAATCCGCACCGAAGTCGAGGGTGGACGGCTCGTGACCCGCGATGATCAGCTGGGCGCCGAGCGCGGCGATCATGGCGCCGTTGTCGGTGCACAGCGAAAGCGGCGGGATGCGCAGGGCGATGCCTGCTGCATCCGTTCGCTCGACGGCGAGCTCGCGGAGCCGCGCGTTCGCGATCACCCCGCCGCCGAGGAGAAGTCGCGGCACCCCGAGGTCTGTGCACGCGGCGACGGCCTTGGTGAGCAGGATGTCGATGACGGCCTCGCGGAAGCTCGCCGCGACGTCCGCGAGCGGCACGGTCTCCCCCGCGTCGCGGGTCTGCTCGACCCAGCGGGCGACCGAGGTCTTCAGCCCGGAGAAGGAGAAATCGTAGCGGTGGTGTTCCATGTCCTTGTGATGGCTGAGGCCGCGGGGGAAGCGGATGTACGCCGGATCGCCGCCGAGCGCGACGCGGTCGATCTGCGGGCCGCCGGGGTATGGCAGGCCGAGGATGCGGGCGACCTTGTCGAAGGCCTCCCCCGCCGCGTCGTCGATGGTCTCGCCGAGCAGTTCGACGTCGGACACGAGGTCGCGCACGAGGAGGAGCGAGGTGTGCCCTCCGGAGACGAGGAGGGCGATCGTCGGGTATTCGAGGGGCTCCGTGCCCGGATCGGCGTCGGTCTGGAGTACGTCGGCACCGACGTGGCCGACGAGGTGGTTGACCGCGTAGATCGGCTTGCCGAGGGCGATCGCGAGTGCTTTCGCGGCGCCGACGCCGACCATGAGCGCGCCGGACAGGCCGGGGCCGTAGGTGACGGCGATCGCGTCGACGTCCTCGAGGCGGATGCCCGCGTCCTCGGTCGCCGCCCGGATCATCGGGACGAGCTCCTCGAGGTGGGCGCGCGCCGCGACCTCGGGTACGACGCCGCCGTACCGGGCGTGCTCATCCATCGATGAGGCGATCGTGTTGGAGAGCAGCCGGCTTCCGCGGACGATCCCGATGCCGGTTTCGTCACAGGAGGTTTCGATGCCGAGCACCAGGGGGTTGTCGCGGTTCATTCGGTCGCCTCCGCGGCATCCGTCGGGTCGGTCGGGGACTGCACCGGGTCGGGCGCGGCGAGCGCCGCCTCCGCGGGCGGCACTGCGAGTCGCATCACGAGCGCGTCGACGTTGTCCGGCTGGTAGTAGCCGCGGCGCACACCGATCTCCTCGAAGCCGAGCCGGAGGTAGACCCGCTGGGCGCCGGGGTTGTCGGCGCGGACCTCGAGGAACACCTCGCGGATGCCTCGCTTGCGGGCCTCGGTGACGAGGCTCTGCACGAGGGTGCCGCCGAGACCGTGCCGGCGGGCCGTCTCGGTGACGGCAATGGTCTGGATGTCGCCCTCGAGCGCCCCGCGCGGCGCGAGCAGCCCCGCGTATGCCTCGATGCGGTCGGGTTCGTCCGGCGGGACCGCGACGAGGTAGTAGCAGTCCGGGTCGGTCACGTCCCGGAGCATGCCCTCCGCGGACCAGGCGTCGTTCTCGAAGAGGCGGGTCTCGAGGGCCATGATGCCGTCGAGGTCGCCCGCGTGGGCGCGGCGCAGCTGCCAGGTCACTCAGCTCACCCGTTTCGGACCGTTGGAGAGGGTGACGTCGGGCGATCGAAGGTAGAAGGCGGCGTCGGTCGCGAAGGCACGGTCGTTGGCCAGCAGCAGTTCGGCGACCCTGCCGAGGTCGGCGGCCGGAACGGTCACGGCGTCCGCGCGGACCAGGCCCGCGTAGACCCAGTCGGGCTCGAGCAGGACGGCCGGTTTCGCCACCCCTGGCGCGGCGAGGCGTACGGGCAGGCCGGCGGCATCCGCCCCGCTGTATGCCGACCAGTTCACCTCGCGCCGGCGGGCGTCGGTCACGACGACGAGGCCGCCGGTGTGGCCGGCCCGAAAGCGGCTCAGGGCGATGGCGTCGTGGCTGATCACGGGGAGGAAGGGCAGGCCGGCGCCGAGAGCGAAGACGCGGGCAGCGGCGATGCCGACGCGGAGACCGGTGAATGGGCCAGGGCCCATGCCGCCGACGACACCGGTGAGGTCGGCGACCCGCACGTTCGCCCGGTCGAGGCACTCTGCGATGAGTCTGCCGATCAACTCCGCGTGGCGCATGGTGTCTGCGGTGTCGATGTCCGCGAGCACGCCGCGGACCCCGTCGACGACCGCGACGCTGGTTCCGGCGGAGGTATCGATGGCGAGAAGCACCTGTTCAGCCTATTCCCCGGGCCATGCGCCCTCGAACGCGGCCCAGCGGGGGCCGAACCCGGTGATGGTGACGGTGCGCGGCTCGTCGAGGTCGACGTCGAGGTCCAGGCCGGGTGCGGCGGATGCCCGGGCGGAGCCGGCCGCGCCCGCCGGCCCGGTCTGCAATGCGCCCGTCGGCCGCTCGATCTCGATGTCGAGCCACGAGTCCGCGACCCCATCGAGCAGCCCGCGGCCCCACTCGACCACGACGACGGAATGCTCGAAGTCGATGTCGAGGTCGTCGAGTTCCATCGCGCCCTGCAGCCGGTAGGCGTCGACGTGCACGAGCGGCGGGCCGCCGACGAGGCTCGGGTGTGTGCGGGCGAGCACGAAGGTCGGGCTCGTCACCGCGCCGCGTACCCCGAGTCCGACGCCGAGGCCGCGGGTGAAGGTGGTCTTGCCCGCGCCGAGCGGACCGGTCAGTACGAGCAGGTCGCCCGCGCGGAGCTCAGCGGCGACGCGGACACCCCAGGAGTGCATCGCAGCGGCGTCGGGGATCACCCGGCGGTTCATCGCGCGGGCTCCCCGCTCTCGCTGAGGACAGCCCGGTAGCTGCGCGGAACGCGGTGCCCGATCCGGGTGACGATCTCGTAGTTGATCGTGCCGGCGGCATCCGCTATGGTCCGCAGCTGGCAGGCGG
>NZ_JASJVF010000121.1:0-9956 GCF_035019805.1 Cryobacterium sp. 10I1 | reverse complement strand
GTGCCCACGCAGGGCGCACTCCCCGACGAGCGCAGGGCCTGGCAACTCGTGCTCGAATCGATCGAGGGCGAGTTGCTCTCGGGTCGGCTGCGACCCGGGGATCGCCTCGCACCCGAACGCTCCCTCGCCGCCTCCCTCGGCGTCGGCCGGTCGAGCGTGCGCGAGGCCATCCGGGTGCTCGAGGTGCTCGGACTCATCCGTACCGCGACGGGCTCCGGGCCGACATCGGGGGCGATCATCGTGGCGCTTCCCGGCGGCGGGATGTCCGCGCTGATGCGACTGCAGGTCGCGGCCCAGGGCTTCCCAGTCGAGGACGTCGTGAAGACCAGGCTCGTGCTCGAGGCCGCCGTCGTCACCGAACTCGCCGAGGCGCACGACCCCGCGTCGCTCGAACCGGCGTCGCTCGAACCGGCTGAGCAGCTCCTCGACGCGATGGATGCGCCGGGCCGGACCGAATCCGAGTTCCTCGCGCTCGACGCCCAGTTCCACCTCGCCCTCGCCGAGGCAACCGGGAACCAGGTCATCACCGCGAACCATTGCGATAGGGTTCCTCCAACCCGAGCACGTCCAGGCCAGGAGGCCCCATGACCGCGAACCCAGCTCCCCAGCTGATCGACCTCGAACTTCCGGCCGCGAACGGCGGAAGCGCCGGACTCCGCGCGGTGCTCGGAGTGCCTGCCGGCTCCGGTCCCTGGCCCGGGGTTGTGCTCGTGCACGAGGCCTTCGGCATCAGTGACGTGATGCGCCGGCAGGTCGAACGACTGGCGGCGGCCGGCTACCTCGCACTGATGCCCGACCTCTTCACGGAGGGCGGCGCCCGGAAGTGCCTCGTCGCGACCTTCCGCGCCCTGACCGCGGGCGAGGGGCGCGCGTTCGTCGACATCGAGAACGCGCGGCACGCGCTCATCGCCCGGGCGGACTGCACGGGTGAGGTGGGTGTGCTCGGCTTCTGCATGGGCGGCGGCTTCGCGCTCGCGGCCGCCACGCGGGGGTTCGCCGCGGCATCCGTCAACTACGGCCGGCTGCCGAAAGACCTCGACGCAGCCCTGGCGGGTGCGTGCCCGATCGTCGGCAGCTATGGCGGCAGGGACCGCTCTCTCGTCGGCGCCGCTGCCCGGCTCGAGGGCGCGCTCGAGGATGCCGGCGTGCCGCACGACGTCAAGGAATACCCCACGGCCGGGCACTCCTTCCTCAACGATGCCGAAACAGGCCCGGCCGCGGTGCGCTTCCTCACGCAGCGTATCCTCGGCGCCGGCCCCGACCCGGAGGCCGCCGCTGACGCCTGGATCCGCATCGAGGCGTTCTTCGCCGAGCACCTCGCCTCGGCCGCGGACCCCGCGCCCGCCGACTGACCGGTCTCAGCGAGCCGATGCGAGGGCGGGTTCGGTGGGAGTGACACCGGATGCCGCGAGCAGCTTCATGAATTCGCGCATCCAGCTGGGGTGGTCCGGCCAGGCCCTGCCGGAGACGAGGTTGCCGTCGACGACGCCCGCGCCGTTCTCGAACACGCCCCCGCCGAGTTCGACGTCGATCTGCAGGGCCGGGTACGCAGAGCTCGTGCGGCCGTGGAGCACCCCGGCGGCGGCGAGCAGCATCGGGCCGTGGCACAGTGCGGCGACGGGAGCGTTCCGTTCGAAGAAGTGCCGGACGATCCGCTTCGCGTCCTCGTCGTTGCGGATGTACTCCGGTGCGCGGCCGCCGGGGACGACGATGGCCGCGTAGTCGGCCGGGTCGACGTCCTTGAACGCAACGTCGGCATCCCAGGTGTGGCCGAGCTTCTCGGTGTAGGTGTCGAAGCCGTCCACGAAGTCATGGACGACGAACTGGAGCTTCCTCTTCTCCGGGGCGCCGATATGCACCTCGAAGCCCTCCTCGAGCAGCCGCTGGTAAGGGTAGAACACCTCGAGGGTCTCGGCGGCGTCGCCGGTGAGAATGAGGATCTTGGTCATGACGTTCCTCTCTGAACGGTGTGAATCTGAACGTTGCTGAACTCAGCGGACGGGTCGTCCGTTGACGCCTTCAGTGTTCCCCCGACCGGCGCGCCGGGCAAGTGCCACCGGCGAAGGCCGGTGCGGAACGGCTGGGAAAGGGTCCAGGCCGGCTCAGACGAACATCAGCACGACGCCGAGGACAGCCGATGCGAGCCCGGTGCCGAGCAGGATCAGCCCGGTCAGGCGCAGGGCCTTGCCCTCCGATTCCGGGGCATGCGTCACCCCGCGGGATGCGTCACGGGAGTGGTACCAGACCTGCACGTCGTCGCCCGGCGCGAGCCGGTGGCTCTCGTGCGTGTTCGCGGCTCGCTCGTGCACGTCCCCCGAGCGGTCGAACCAGCGGATGACCGTGTGCGATCCCGAGGACGCGATCACGCCATCCGTGGCGACCCAGCCGCCCTTGACACCGCGGATCGCAAGCCCGAGGACATAGAGGACGGCGCCTCCGACGAACCCGACGAGGGTCAGGACCTCGCTGATGAGCCCGATGAGGTCGTGCGCGTCCATTCGCCCCTCTCTCGCCCGCACGTCTCGTGCTCGTTCGCCCTGTGACCACGATCGTATCGTGCCCCGGCGCGGCGCCGTGAGGGTCCCCGATGCCCCTGATCCGGGGGCCAGCGGATACAGTCGAGAGATGACCACGGTCGAAAAACCCGTCCCCGCCCACAAAGACCGCAGCTTCTTCGGGCAGCCGCGAGCTCTCGCCAATATCTTCGGCGTGGAAATGTGGGAGCGGTTCTCCTTCTATGGGATGCAGGGCATCCTGCTCCTGTACCTGTACTACTCCGCCGCCGAGGGCGGCCTGGGGATCGAGCAGGCGACGGCCGCCGGCATCGTCGGCGCGTACGGCGGAGGGGTCTATCTCTCGACGATCCTGGGCGCCTGGATCGCCGACCGGGTGCTCGGCAGCGAGAGGGTGCTGTTCTACAGCGCCATCGTGATCATGCTCGGGCATCTCGCCCTCGCCCTCGTGCCCGGCGTCGCAGGCGTGACCGTCGGACTCTTGCTGATCGCGCTCGGCAGCGGTGGCCTGAAGGCCAATGCGACGAGCGTCGTCGGTTCGCTGTACACACGGGACGACCCCCGCCTCGACGCAGGCTTCTCGCTCTTCTACCTCGGGATCAACCTCGGCGCGTTCTTCGGCCCGATCCTGACCGGGCTCCTGCAGACGACGGCCGGCTTCCACTTCGGCTTCGGCCTCGCCGCCGTCGGTATGGCGATCGGGCTCACCCAGTACTCCTTCGGACGCAGAAGCCTGCCCGAGATCGTGCACCAGGTTCCGAACCCGCTCCCGCGCTCGCGCTGGACCCCCTACCTCGTCGGCGCGGTTGCCGCCGCGGCGCTCGTCGTGGTGCTCGTGCTTGTCGGCGTGATCACAGCGGACGGCCTCGTCACCCTCGTGATCGCCCTGACGGTCATCGCGACGATCAGCTACTTCGTCGTCATCCTGCGCAACCGACAGATCAGCATCGTCGAGCGCAAGCGGGTCTACGCCTTCATCCCGCTCTTCCTCGCGAGCGCCGTGTTCTGGTCGCTCTCCCAGCAGCAGTTCACGGTCGTCACGATCTACACGGACGAGCGCCTCGACCGACACTTGTTCGGATGGGAAATCCCGGTGTCCTGGATCCAGTCCTTCAACCCGGTCTTCATCATCCTGCTCTCCGGCGTCTTCGCCGCGCTCTGGACCCGCTGGGGTAGCCGCCAGCCGTCGACTCCGGTCAAGTTCGCGCTCGGCACCGCGGTGATGGGCGTGGCCTTCCTCGGCTTCCTGCCGTTCGTGGGCGGCGGTGCCAACTCGACGCCGATGCTCGCGATGATCGGCATTCTCTTCGTGCTCACGGTCGCCGAGCTCCTGATCGGCCCTGTCGGCCTCGCGCTCACCACGAAGCTCGCGCCCGCGCCGTTCCGAACCCAGATGGTCGCCCTGTTCTTCCTGTCGATCGCCCTGGGCACTGCCGTGTCCGGTTCGCTTGCCCAGTGGTACACCGAGGTCCCCGAGACGCTCTACTTCAGCGTGATCGGCGGCGTCGCGATCCTGTTCGGCATCGGGCTCGCGGTCTTCGCCCGTCCGGTGCTCCGCCTCATGGGCGGCGTGCGCTAGCGGGGTCCCTGCCGCCCTGCGTATCGGCGAGCGGATGCCGCTGGCCGGTCCTCCGGCATCCGTCGCCCCGCCGGTGCGGTCGCCGCCGCGCCGCTTTCGGCAGCCCGCTCCCGAAACGGCGGGCGCGGCCTGCCGAAACCGGCGCGGGCGCGACCTAGCGGGTCGCCTCGATGATCGCGATCTCGCGGGTGGCGGTCTCCACGTCGATGGGGTCGTGGTCGCGTCCGTCGCCGTCGTGGTGCACCTGCATGTGGGGCACGACCCCTCTGCGGTACCGAACGCGCAGGCTGCGGTACCTGATCAGCCAGAACAGCATGGCCCCCGCGGCCAGGATGCCCGAAAGAGCCGCGACGCCCAGCGCCCAGCGCGGGCCGAAGTGGTCGGCGACCCACCCGACGAACGGGGCGCCGAGCGGGGTGCCGCCGGCGAAAATGGCCATGTAGAGCGCCATCACCCGGCCACGCATCGCGGGCTTCGTGGTGGTCTGCACATAGGCGTTCGCGGTCGTCATGAGCGTGAGCGAGAACAGCCCGACGAAGACGAGCGAGACCGCGAAACTGAGATACGTGGGCATCACCGCGGCGATTCCGCACGCCACGCCGAAGAGCGCGGCGCCGGCGACGACGAGGCGCAGTCGAGGGCGGCTGCGACGGGCCGACAGCAGCGCGCCCGCGACCGAGCCGACGGCCATGATGGAACTTAGCAGCCCGAATTCGCCGGCGCCCATGTGGAATTCGACCGTCGCCATGGTTGCGGTGAAGATCGCGAAGTTGAGCCCGAAGGTTCCGATCAGGAAGACCGCGATCAGCACGACGATGATGTCTGGCCGATGCGCGACGTAGCGGAACCCGGCCATCAGCTGGCCCCGCTTCCGCGGCGCCCGCGGCTGGGGGCGCAGCTCGCTCGTGTGCAGCAGGGTCATCGCGACGACCGTCGCGGCGAAGGTGACGGCGTTGATCAGGAACACCCAGCCCGCGCCGACCGCGACCGTCAGCAGGCCGGCGACGGCCGGGCCGATCAGGCGGGCGCCGTTGAACGAGGCCGAATTCAGTGCGACCGCGTTGGACAGGTTGCTGTCGGGGACGAGCTCGGAGACGAAGGTCTGCCGTGCGGGAGAGTCGATCGCGGCGACGATCCCGAGTCCGAGCGCAAAGAGGTAGACATGCCAGAGCTGGGCGACGCCGGTCACGACGATCAGCCCGAGCCCGAGGGCCAGGACGCCCATCAGGCTCTGGGTCATGATCAAGAGCCTGCGCCGGTTGAACCGGTCCGCGATCAGGCCGGACCACGGCATCAGCAGGAGTTGCGGCCCGAACTGCAGGGCCATCACGATCCCGACCGCCGTTGCGTTGTGGTCGGTGAGCATCGTCAGGACGATCCAGTCCTGGGCGGTGCGCTGCATCCACGTTCCGATGTTCGACACGAGGGCGCCTGCGAACCAGATTCGATAGTTCGGGACGCTCAGGGAGCGGAACATGGTACTCAACTGTCGGTGAGCTCCTTCATGACGGTGATGGCCTCGGTGAGCACGCTGCGCTGTTCGGGGTTGAGCTTGGCGATGCGGAGGGCGAGCCAGGCATCCCGTCGGTTGCGGGTCTCGTGCATGAGGGTGCGACCGGAGTCGGTCACGGTGAGGATGATCTTGCGGCCGTCGTCCGTGGAGCCCGCCCGGTGGACGAGGCCGGCCGATACGAGCACCCCGACGGTGCGGCTCATCGAGGGCGGAGTGACCCGCTCATGCTCGCTGAGTTCGCGCAGGGTGAATGGACCGTTGAAGAAGAGGGAGCCGAGGGCGGAGAACTGGCTCGCGCTCAGCTCGTTGTCGGCCTTCTCCTGGCGCAGGCGGCGGGCGAGGCGACCGTTTGCGACGCGGAAGTCATGGCTGAGCTCTGCAACGCTCGGCCGGTGTCCGGCGTGGGTGTCCGGCGGGGTCACGGCCGGTTCGAGCATGGATTCCATAACTCATAACTGTAACCGTTTAGCGAGGCTAAGTATTCCCGTGAATTCTCCCGTTCTGACAGACTTCTCCCGTTCTGTCAGACTGGCCGCGTGCCTACCTATACGGATGACTATGGCGTCACCTTCGAGTACTACGTCTGGCCGGTGCCGCGCCCGCGGGCGGTCGTTCAGGTGGTGCACGGCGTCGGTGAACACGCCAACCGCTATACCGAGCTCGTCGGCCGGCTGAACGAGGCCGGCTACACCGTGTACGCGGACGACCACCGCGGCCACGGGCAGACCGGGCTGCGACAGTATGCGGGCGACACGACCAGGCTCGGACGGCTCGGCCCCGGCGGGTTGCGGGCCGCGGTCGCCGGCGTGTATCAGCTCAGCGGCATCATCCGCTCGGCGCACCCGCACCTGCCGCTCGTTCTGCTGGGGCACAGCTGGGGCTCGTTCATGGCGCAGATGATCCTCAACGAGCACGCGGATGCCTATGCCGCGGTGGTCCTGACCGGTACCGCCTATCGCTGGCCGGGCTACCTCAACGGCGGGGACCTCAATGCGCGGCACAAGCACCTCGGAACGACGGGCGTCGAATGGCTCAGCCGTGATCCCGCGGTCGCGGACGCCTTTGTCGCCGATCCGCTGACGACCATGACGCCGCTCGCGAAGCTCTTCGGCCTCCGGGAGGCCGCGCGGCTCTTCGGACGTCCGGCGCGCGGACTGCCGGCCGACCTCCCGCTCCTGATCCTCGTCGGCGGGGACGACACCGTTGGCGGGGAGCGCAGCGCAACCATGCTCAAGAACGCATACGCGCGGCGCTCAGGGTTGCGGGACATTCGCCTGGTGGTATATCCCGGTGCCCGGCATGAAGTCTTCAACGAAACGAACCGCGCCGAGGTCTTCGACGAGCTGATCGGCTGGCTCGACAGGCAGTTACCCCCGGGGGTCGGCGGGATCGACGGTTAGGCTGGCCTCATGCATGGTGAATACAAGGTCCCTGGTGGCAAGCTCGTGGTCGTCGACCTGGACGTCGTCGACGACACGATCGTCAATTTCCGGCTGGCTGGGGACTTCTTCCTCGAGCCAGACGATGCCCTCGGGGCGATCAATGCGGCCGTGACCGGCCTGCCGGCCGGCACAGATGCTGCAGGGCTCGCCGCCGCGGTGCGCGCGGCCCTGCCACCCCAGGCCACCCTGCTCGGGTTCTCCCCCGAGGCCGTGGCGGTCGCGATCCGCAGGTCCCTCGCGCAGGCGAGTGGCTGGCGGGACTACGACTGGCAGCTCGTGCACTCCAAGGCCGTGCCCCCGGTGATGCAGATGGCGCTCGACGAGGTGCTCGCGATCGAGGTCGGCGAGGGCAGGCGTAAGCCCACGCTGCGGATCTGGGAGTGGACGGAGCCCGCCGTCGTCATCGGAAGCTTCCAGTCGCTCCGGAACGAGGTCGACGCCGAGCAGGCGGAGGCCCACGGCTTCACCGTCGTCCGCCGGATCAGCGGCGGCGGCGCCATGTTCATGGAGGCAGGCTCGGTCATCACATACTCGATCTACGCTCCCACCGCGCTCGTGCAGGGAATGACCTTTGCCGACTCCTACGCCTTCCTCGACGAATGGGTGCTCACCGCGCTGCGCTCGCTGGGCATCGACGCGCACTACCAGCCGCTCAATGACATCACGAGCCCGACCGGCAAGATCGGCGGCGCCGCGCAGAAGCGTCTCGGCAGCGGTGCCGTGCTGCACCACGTGACTATGAGCTACGACATGGACGGCGAGAAGATGGTGCAGGTACTGCGCATCGGTCGCGAAAAGCTCAGCGACAAGGGCATCACGAGCGCCGTCAAACGGGTCGACCCGCTCCGCAGCCAGACCGGCCTCAGCCGTGCCGAGATCATCGACAGGATGAAGCAGACTTTCACGACCCTGTACGGGGCGGTAGACGGGGACATCACCGAGGCGGAATACGCCGCCGCCGAGGCGCTCGTGGCGAGCAAGTTCGGCACCGACGAGTGGATCGCCCGCGTCCCCTGACCGACGGTCGAGGCCTGCTCGACGGGGGGACGGCGGCTACCGGCCGCGGGTCAGCAGGTCCTGGTATTCGGCGTGCTTGTCGATCCACGCGACGACATAGGGGCAGACGGCGACGACCGTCAGGTCAGTGCGCTCGCGCATGTCGTCGAGGGCCTGCTCGACGAGGATGCTCGCGAGTCCTTCGCCCCGGTGCCGGGGATCGACTTCGACGTGGGTGAAGAGCACCCGGGAGCCGTCGATCTCATAGTCGGCGAAACCCGCGGTCGTGTCCCCGAAGAGCAGGCTGTACCGGGAGAGGGCCGGCTCATGCCGGAAGGTGGGCCGCGCGGTATCCTGCGTCGTCGCATCCGCCGGAGTCGTCGATTCGGTCGTCGGGGAGTCTGTAGTCATCCCCATAGAGTAAGCCGACTGACACAATGAGGGAATGCCAACCGCGTGGTCCCCGTCCTCCCCCAACCGTGTCGTCCGTGCAGACAACCTCGAAATCCTGCCTGCCCTTCCCGACGGGGCGTTCACGCTGATCTATCTCGACCCGCCCTTTAATACCGGTCGCAAGCAGAATCGGCGCACGACTACTTCGGTGCGAGTGGCTGCGGTGACCGGGTCTGTCCCTGACCCGGCATCGGCGGACGCCCCCCTGACTGGGGTCGCTGTGTCTTCGCCGCGAGCGGGCGGTTTGGCGGCCGCCGGCACCATCACGGGGTTCAAGGGGCAGCTCTACGAGCGGATCAAGGGCGACCTGCTCGGCTACGACGACCAGTTCGAGGACTACTGGGCCTTCCTCGAACCCAGGCTGATCGAGGCCTGGCGACTCCTCGCCGAAGACGGCACCCTCTACCTGCACCTCGACTACCGAGAGGCGCACTACGCCAAGGTCCTCCTCGACGCGCTCTTCGGCCGCGACTGCTTCCTCAACGAACTGATCTGGGCCTACGACTACGGCGCGAAGTCCAAGAACCGCTGGCCGACCAAGCACGACACGATCCTCGTCTACGTGAAGAACCCGCAGCACTACTACTTCGACTCGACGACGGTCGACCGCGAGCCGTACATGGCCCCCGGCCTCGTCACGCCGGAGAAGGTCGCGCGCGGCAAGCTGCCCACGGATGTCTGGTGGCACACGATCGTGTCGCCGACGGGCAAGGAGAAGACCGGTTACCCCACGCAGAAGCCGGTCGGCATCCTGCGGCGGATGATCCAGGCCTCGAGTCGCGAGGGCGACTGGGTGCTCGACTTCTTCGCAGGCAGCGGCACGACGGGTGCCGTCGCCGAGTCCCTCGGCCGCCGCTTCCTGCTCGTCGACCAGAACCCGGAGTCGATCCAGGTGATGCGCACCCGGTTCGCGGCCCTTCCGGAGGTCGAATTCCTCGACGCGTCCTGATTCCGGGCCGTCTGGGAGACTGGACGGATGAGACTCCGCATCTTCACAGAACCCCAGCAGGGCGCCAGCTACGACGACATCCTCGCGGTCGCGCAGGCCACAGAGGCGCTCGGGTTCGATGCGTTCTTCCGCTCAGACCACTACATGGTCATGGGCGACGGCGGCGGGCTGCCCGGACCGACGGATGCCTGGACGACCCTCGCCGGACTCGCCCGTGAGACCAGCCGCATCCGCCTGGGCACCCTCGTCTCCTCGGTGACCTACCGGGCGCCGGGGATCCTCGCGATCCAGGTCGCCCAGGTCGACCAGATGTCGGGAGGCCGGGTCGAGCTCGGGCTCGGCACCGGCTGGTTCGAGAAGGAGCACCTCGCCTATGGCATCCCGTTCCCGGCCAAACGCTTCGGCATGCTCGAGGAGCAGCTCGAAATCGTCACCGGGCTCTGGGAGACGCCTGTCGGCGATCGATATGACTTCACCGGTGAGCATTACACCCTCGTCGATTCCCCCGCCC
>NZ_JASJVF010000120.1:0-9966 GCF_035019805.1 Cryobacterium sp. 10I1 | reverse complement strand
CCCGCGCCCCGGGGTCAGCGTCCTCCGCTGCGCCGCTTGTTGAAGATGTCGAACGCGACCGCGAGCAGGAGGACGAGACCCTTGATGGCCATCTGCCACGCGGCATCCACCGAGAGGATCGACAGTCCCATGTTCAGGACACCCATCACGAGGCCACCGACGATGGCTCCGACGACCGTTCCCACGCCGCCCTGAACGGCTGCGCCGCCGATGAAGACCGCGGCGATGGCGTCCAGTTCGTAGTTCTGCCCTGCCGAAGCCACGGCGCCGCCTGCGCGGGCCGTGCTGTCCACGCCGGCGAGTCCGGCGAGCACGCCCATGTTGACGAAGACGTAGAAGTTGACCCACTTGGTCTTCACGCCGCTCATCATGGCGGCGAAGAGGTTGCCGCCGATCGCGTAGACGTGACGGCCGAAGACCGTCTGGTTCAGCATGAACGTGTAGCCGAGAATCAGGACGGCGAGGATGATCAGGATGATCGGGGTGCCGCGGTAGCCGGAGAGAAGCCAGGCCAGCCACATGATCGCGACGACCGCAATGCCGGACTTGACGGCCATCTGCACGACGGATTCCATGGGCAGCTCGAGGCGCCGCAGGGTCGCACGGGTGCGCAGCTGCTGCGCGACGAGGGCGATGCAGGTGATGGCGCCGAGGGCGAGAGTCAGGGTGTCCCGTCCGCCGAGCTCACCCAGCACTCCGGGCAACCAACCTGCGCCGATCGCCGTGAAGGAGTCCGGCAGCCCGCTGATTGTGCCACCGGTCAGCAGGACGAGCGTGAGGCCGCGGAAGATCAGCATGCCGGCGAGGGTCACGATGAAGGCGGGGATGCCGACGAAGGCGATCCAGAAGCCCTGCCAGGCGCCCACGACCGCACCCACGACGAGGGCGAGCAACACGGCCGCCCACCACGGGAAGCCCCATTGGTTCGTCGCGATGGCCGAGACCGCACCGACCATGGCGACGACGGAGCCGACCGAGAGGTCGATGTGGCCGGCGATGATCACGACGACCATGCCGATCGCGAGGATCAACACGTAGGCGTTCTGCTGGATGAGGTTGTTCACGTTGCCGGGCAGCAGCAGCCGGCCCTTCGTGAGCACTTCGAACAGAACGATGATGACGACGAGCGCGGCGAGAATGCCGTACTGGCGGAAGTTGATGGCCAGCCGGGGCTTGCGCGTGGCTGGGGTGGTGGTGGTCATTGCGGTCTAGTCCTTTCCCGCAGTCATGAGGTGCATGAGGCTTTCCTGGGTGGCATCCTTCGCGGCGACTTCGCCGGTGATGCGACCCTCGGAGATCGCGTAGATGCGATCGGAGATGCCGAGAAGCTCCGGTAGTTCGGAGGAGATGACGACGACGGCCTTTCCTGCCGCGGCGAGCTCGTTGATGATGCCGTAGATCTCGTACTTGGCGCCGACGTCGATGCCTCTGGTCGGTTCGTCGAGGAAGAGCACGTCGGGGCCGGTGAAGACCCACTTCGACAGCACGACCTTCTGCTGGTTGCCGCCGGAGAGCTGGCCGGTGATCGACGAGACGCTCGGCGCCTTGATGTTCATCCGCCTGCGGTAGTCGTCCGCGACCTTGTACTCGCGGTGGCGGTCGATCACGCCGAACCGGGCGAGGGTCGCCAGCGCCGCCGCCGAGACGTTCACGGTGATGTCGCCGATCAGGTTGAGCCCGTATTTCTTGCGGTCCTCCGTCGCGTACGCGATTCCGTTGCGGATGGCTTCGTCGACCGTGCGCACCGAGATCTCGGTGCCGTTCTTGAAGACCCGGCCGGTGATGTTGGTGCCGTACGAGCGTCCGAAGATGCTCATGGCCAGTTCGGTGCGGCCCGCGCCCATCAGCCCGGCGAAGCCGACGACCTCGCCCGCGTGCACGGTGAACGAGGCGTTGTCGACGATCTTCCTGCCGATGTCCACCGGGTGGTACGCGTTCCAGTCCTCGACCCGGAGGATCTCTGCGCCGATCTTCGGGTCCCTGGGCGGGAACATGCTGTTGAGGTCGCGGCCGACCATCGAGCGGATGATGCGGGCCTGGGTCGCGTCGGGACCGTGCATGTCGATCGTCTCGATCGTCTTGCCGTCCCGGATCACGGTCACCGTGTCCGCGATCCGGCGGATCTCCTTGAGCTTGTGGGAGATGATGATGCTCGTGATGCCCTGGCCCCGCAGGTGCTCGATCAGGTCGAGCAGGTGGTCGGAGTCTTCGTCGTTGAGAGCCGCGGTCGGCTCGTCGAGGATCAGGAGCTTGACCCGCTTCGACAACGCCTTGGCGATCTCCACGAGCTGCTGCTTGCCGACGCCCAGCTCGAGCACCTTCGTGGCCGGGTTCTCGTCGAGACCGACCCGGGCGAGCAGGCTCGCGGCCTCGAGGTTGGTCTTGTTCCAGTCGATGACGCCGCGGGTGGCGTTCTCGTTGCCGAGGAAGATGTTCTCCGCGATCGAGAGGTACGGGCTGAGCGCGAGTTCCTGGTGGATGATGACGATCCCGACCGCTTCGCTGTCGTTGATCGATCTGAACTGGGCCTCTTCCCCCTCGAATTCGATCGTGCCGTCGTAGCTGCCGTGCGGGTAGACGCCGCTCAGCACCTTCATCAGCGTCGACTTGCCTGCGCCGTTCTCACCGCAGATGCCGTGCACCTTGCCGCGCTCGACTTCGAGGGTGACTGAGTCGAGGGCTTTGACCCCGCTGAAGTCTTTCCCGATGTCGATCATCCGAAGAATCGGACCGTTCATGTGTGTCGCTCCTGTCAGCGAATACGTCGTTCGGGTGCGTACCGACCACGGTGGTGGCGAAGCCCAGGGCCCCGCCACCACCGCAGTCGGTACGGAATTCGGTTTCTTCGGTACGGCTTAGAGGCCGACGTCCGATGCCTTGATGAACCCGGAATCGATGAGCTTCGTCTGCACGAGGTCCTTCGTGACGACCTCAGGGGCCAGCAGGTAAGACGGGACGACCTTCTTGCCGTTGTCGTACGTCTTGGTGTCGTTCACCTCGACCGTTGTGCCGGCCGCGATCGACTGGATCATCGTGAAGACCTGGGCGCCCAGGGTACGGGTGTCCTTCCAGACGGTCATCGACTGGGTGCCCGCGAGGATGGCCTTGACGTTCGCCTTGTCCGCGTCCTGGCCCGTGATGATCGGGTAGTCGGTGCCTGCGGTGTAGCCGGCCGACTTCAGGGAGGCTTCGATGCCGACCGCGAGGCTGTCGTTCGGGGAGAGCACGACGTTGACCTTGGCGCCGTTGCCGTAGAACGAGGAGAGCCGGTTGTCCATCTCGGCCTGTGCCTTGTCGGACGCCCAGCCCTGGATTCCGATCGTGGTCCACGCGTCGTTCGTCTTCGGAGCCTTGCCGCTCGGGACGACCAGCTGGCCGCTCGTCACGTAGGGCAGGAGCACGTCCCATGCGCCGGAGAAGAAGAACTTGGCGTTGTTGTCGTCGGGGCTGCCGGCGAAGGGCTCGAGGTTGAACGGACCCTTGCCGTCCTTGAGGCCGAGTTCCTTCTCGATGAACTGCCCCTGGAGCTGGCCGACCTTGTAGTTGTCGAACGTCGCGTAGTAGTCGACGTCGGCGGTCCCGTTGATCAGGCGGTCGTAGGCGATGACCGTGGCGTCCTGCTTCTTCGCGTCGGCGAGTGCCGGTGCGAGTACCTTGCCGTCGATCGCTGCGACGACGAGGATCTTGGCCCCGCCGGCGACCTGGTTCTGGATCTGGCTGATCTGCTGGTCGGTCTTGTTGTCGGCGTACTGAAGGTCGACGGTGCAGCCGGCCCCTTCGAGCTTGGTCTTGAGGCCTTCGCCGTCGTTGATCCAGCGCTCGAGGCTTCTCGTGGGCATCGAGATGCCGACGTTGCAGTCCGCGATTGCTGCCGTGGTGCTTCCGGTCCCTGATGTGGTGGCCGTTGAACACGCCGCGAGCGAGAGCGCAACGGCCCCCGTAGCGACAATCGTGAACAGCCTCTTGGTTTTCGTCATGATCTGCTTTCTGCTCTGAATGCTGTGATCGCACGAGGAGGCGGCAGGAAAACCACCATTACCCCCTTGTAACGCTGTCATCAACATGGCGACACGCGCTTATGTTGACGCATCCAACATATAACAGGATTCGGCCCCGAGTCACCCCCTCTTTTGGGCCAGGGACGCAGATCTGGCAATTACAACGTGAGAATTCAGGGCCGGAACCGAATTTGTTGCACCAAACCGCAAAACCGTGCGCGTGCACGGTTTTCCCGGCGCGCCAGAGTGACCCTTCCGGTCGAGAGCGACCGCGGAAACGGGCACTCTCGACCGGAAAGGTAGCGGGATCAGGCGGCGGGATCAGCCTCCGGGGATCAGGCGGCGGGGATGATTCCCGTGGCGACGAGCTTCGCGTACCAGAGGGCACTGTCCTTGGGGGTGCGCACCTCGGTGTCGTAGTCCACGTAGACGATGCCGAACCGCATCGAGTAGCCATAGGCCCACTCGAAGTTGTCCATGAACGACCAGACCTGGTACCCGCGCAGGTCGACGCCGCGCGCGAGGGCCCGGTGTGCGGCGGTGAAGTGCCGCTGCAGGTAGTCGGTGCGCAGCGGGTCGTGCACGGCGGGGCCGTCCGCTTCCTGCACGAGGGTGTCCGGAAAGGCTGCGCCGTTCTCGGTGATCATGAGCGGCTGGTCCGGGAATTCCTCGCTGAGCGACACGAGCAGTTCCTCGAGGCCCGCGGGCTCGATGTTCCAGCCCATATCGGTGTACGGGCCGGCCTGCTGCACGAATTCGACCCGGTCGGCGCCGGGCCAGGGAGAGCCGGCGGCGTCCTTGTGGCCGTCGGCGCTCTGGCGCGGGGCCTCGCCGTCCCAGAGCCGCACTCGCGTGGTCGAGTAGTAGTTGACGCCGAGCACGTCGATCGGCTGGTGGATGATCTCGGTGTCGCCGGGCCGCACGAAGGACCAGTCGGTGATCACTGCGGTGTCGGCGAGGACATCCGCCGGGTACTCGCCCTTCAGCAACGGGCCGAGGAAGACCCGGTTGCCGAGGCCGTCGATCTGCCGAACGGCCTCTGGCCCACCGGGGCCCTCGCCTCGCACGACGTGCAGGTTGAGCGTGATCGAGAAGTCCGGGTCGTTCGTGACGACCTTCCGGAGTTCCATGATCGCGAGCCCGTGCGCGAGGTTGAGGTGGTGGACCGCGGTCAACGCCTCCGCACCGTCGGTTCGACCGGGCGCGTGCGCCCCGGAGCCGTAGCCCAGGTACGCGGAGCACCACGGCTCGTTGAGCGTCGTCCAGGTGTCGATCCGGTCGCCGAGAGCCGCGCCCATGATCCGCGCGTACTCGGCGAACGCGTACGCGGTCTCGCGGTTGGTCCAGCCGCCCTCGTCCTCCAGGGCCTGCGGGAGGTCCCAGTGGTAGAGCGTCGCGATCGGACGAATGCCGCGCTCGAGCAGCCCGTCGACGAGCCGCTCGTAGAACGCGAGGCCCTTCTCGTTGACCGGGCCGCGGCCGGTGGGCTGGATCCGGGACCACGAGATCGAGAACCGGTACGCGTGCAGGCCCAGCCGCTGCATCAGGTCGAGGTCTTCCTCGAGGTGGTGATAGTGGTCGCTCGCCTTGTCGCCGGTGTCACCGTTCAGGATCGCGCCGGGCGTGTGGCTGAAGGTGTCCCAGATCGACGGGCCGCGGCCATCCTCATCGAAGGCACCCTCGATCTGGTACGCGGCCGTCGCCGAACCGAACACGAATCCGGCGGGGAACTCCAGCCCCGAGTCGCGGTAGTCCGGGTTGCCCTGGCGGGAATCGGTCATGAGAGGGTGGCCTTTCGATTCGCGGATGCTGAGGTGTCGCCTCCCGCGCGCCTGGCGCGGAACGCGGCGTCCGAGTCACTCTGCACCGTGACCCCGTCGCCGTCTTCCACAATCGTAAAGGTCACGACGGAATCGCCGAGCGGATCCGACACGAGCACGGTCCTGGTGGCGTCGCCGCCGGGATAGACCGTGATCAGGACGTCATCGGTGTAGTCGTAGTCCGGCCGGTCGTCCCTGGCGCCCGTCGCGAGCACAGCACCCTCCCGCACCCACAACGGAATGCTGTCGAACGTGTGGGTCTCGCGGCGCCAGGCCGGTCCGGCCGCGGTCTCGCCGGTCAGGTAGTTCGTCCACGTCCCGGCGGGGAGGTAGTACGACACGTCGCCGGCCTCGCTGAAGACGGGAGCGACGAGCAGGTCGTGGCCGAGCAGGTACTGGCGGTCGAGATAGTCGACCGCGGGGTCGCCGGCGAATTCGATCTGCATCGGTCGCATGAAGGGGATGCCGGTGCGGTGCGCCTCGAGGCCGACCTGGTACAGGTAGGGCATCAGCGAGAGCTTGAGCTTCGTGAAGCGACGGGTGACGTCGACGGCGCTCTGGCCCGGTTCCTCCGTGCCGTCGTCGAAGAGCCACGGCACCCGGTAGCTCGTGGAGCCGTGCAGGCGGGAGTGGCTCGACATCAGGCCGAAGGCGAGCCAGCGCTTGAGCACGGCCGCATTGGGCATGCCCTCGAAGCCGCCGATGTCGTGGCTCCAGAACCCGAAGCCCGAGAGGGCGAGCGAGAGCCCGCCGCGCAGCGTCTCCGCCATCGACTCGTAGCTCGAGGAGTTGTCCCCGCCCCAGTGCACCGGCTGCTTCTGGCCGCCGACGGTCGCGGAGCGCGCGAACAGAACGGCGTCGCCGACGCCGTGGTGCTCCTGGAGCACCTCGAACACGGCGGCGTTGTAGAGCTGGGTGTACCAGTTGTGCATCCGCTCCGGGCTTGAACCGTCGTGCCAGACCACGTCGAGCGGGATCCGCTCGCCGAAGTCGGTCTTGATGGCGTCGACGCCCTGGTCGAGCAGGTGCCGCAGCTTGCCCTGGAACCAGGTGACGGCATCCGGGTTGGTGAAGTCGACGAGGCCCATGCCTGCCTGCCAGAAGTCCCACTGCCAGACGGAGCCGTCAACCCTCTTCACGAGGTAGCCGGCCGCCTGGGCCTCGGCGAAGATCGGGGCGCGCTGGGCGATGTACGGGTTGATCCAGGCGCTCACGTGCAGGTTCTTGCCGTGCAGGCGGGCGAGCATCCCCTCGGGGTCCGGGAACACCCGCGGGTCCCACTCGAAGTCGGTCCAGTTGAATTCGCGCATCCAGAAGCAGTCGAAGTGGAAGACCGAGAGCGGCAGGTCGCGTTCGGCCATGCCGTCGATGAAGGAGTTGACCGTCGCCTCGTCGTACTGGGTCGTGAACGAGGTCGACAACCAGAGGCCGTACGACCAGGCCGGTACCTGGGCCGGGCGCCCGGTCAGCTCCGTGTAGCGGCCGAGCACGTCCTTGGGCGTCGGCCCGTAGATCACGAAGTATTCGAGGTACTCTCCGGCGACGGAGAACTGCACCTGTTCGACCGACTCGGTGCCGACCTCGAAGGAGACGTGCTCTGCGTGGTTGACGAGCACGCCGTAGCCCCGGTTGGTGAGGTAGAACGGGATGTTCTTGTAGGACTGCTCGCTCGAGGTGCCGCCGTCGGCGTTCCAGATGTCGATGGTCTGGCCGTTCTTCACGAGAGGGCCGAAGCGTTCGCCGAGACCGTAGACGAGTTCGCCGACGCCGAGCCCGAGCCGCGCGTGCACGTAAGCGGATGCGGCGGCGAGCCCGGTCTCCGTGACGCCGGAGACCCCGGTGGGTTCCGCCGCGATCGGCGCGCCGTCGGCGAGCTGCAGGTAGCCGATCGATTTCGGCCCGCTCTCGGTCAGGGTGCGCCCGTCGGCCTCGAAGCGGAGGCTCCAGGGGCTCCCCCTGTCGATGCGCGCGGTCAGGGGGCCGCTCGTGACCGTCCCACCGTCCGCGTCGACGGACACGATGCCGCTGCCGGTGACGGCGCCGTCGAGCTCGAACCCGGGCTCCGTGGCTCCGCCGGTGTTCTTGGCCACCCGCACCCGGATCACGCCGGGCAGCGGGGAGGACAGCGTCACCGAGAGCAGGGCACGGTTGAGCACGTCGCCGCGGTGGGCGATGACCTTGGTGGGGGCGTCGATCCGCAGTGCGTCGCCGTCACCCGTCGCGCAGGGCACGACCTCGAGGTCGTACGCCTCCTGCGCATAGAGCGGCGTGACGCCGGGTCGCACGTGCCAGAATCCATCGGTGAACTTCATTACTTGACTGCTCCTGCGGTAATGCCACGCGTCAGCGTGCGCTGGAAGATGAGGAAGAAGACGAGCGTCGGCAGCAGGCCGAGCAATGCGGATGCGCTCGTGGTGGTGACGTCCATCAGGCGATCGCCCTGCAGCACGCTGATCGCGACCGGGACCGTCTGGTTCGCGTTGCTGACCAGGAACGTCAACGGGATCAGGAATTCGTTCCAGGTCCAGATGAAGAAGAAGATCAGGAGCACCGCGAGGGTCGACCGGCTGATCGGGTAGACGACGCGCCAGAGGATCTGCCAGCGGCTCGCGCCGTCGAGGGAGGCCGCCTCGAGGAGTTCCTTCGGGAAGGTTCCGTAGACGCTCGACAGCAGGTAGGTGCCGAAGGCGCTCTGGATGACCGTGAAGATGATGATGACGGCCCAGATGTTGTCGTAGAGGCCGACCTGCTTGAACATGAAGTAGAGCGGGTAGAGCAGGGCCTCCTGCGGCACCATGTTGGCGAGCAGGATGAGGACGACGATCCAGGTCCGACCGCGGATGCGGCCGATCCCGATCGCGTAGGCGTTGAACATCGACAGCAGCACGGCGGCCACGGCGACGACACTCGAGATGACGACGCTGTTCCAGAGCTTCTCCGGGAAGTTGACCCTGGTCCAGAAGTTGATGATGCCGTCGAAGTAGAGGTTGCTCGGCAGGGCAAGGGGGCCGGAGCTGTTGTAGTCGGCCGGAGACTTGAAGGAGTTGATCACGATCATCACGAACGGGATCGCGATGAACAGGCCGATGATGATGGCGATGAACAGGATGACCCAGTCGCCGGTGGTCTTGCGGGTGTGCACCTTGGGCAGCTTGAGCGGCTTGGGTTCCGGGGCGCCGGAATCGCGGCGGGGACGGATCTTGTCGGTCAGGGTAGTCATGGCTAGCGCTCCTCGTCCTGGCGCTCGAGCCGGGTCTGGAAAGTGATGAAGATGATCGCGACGATGGCGACCACGACGGTCAGGGCCGTTGCGATCGTTGCGCCGTAGCCGACCTGCTGGTTCTGGAAGAACTCGCTGTAGGAGTAGTAGCTCGGCACCATGGTCGATGTGCCCGGCCCGCCGCGGGTCAGGGCGTAGATCGGGCCGAACACCTTGAGGGCTGCGATCGTGCAGGTCAGAGTCACGACGAAGATCTCCGGGCGGATGATGCCGACGGTGATGGCGCGGAACCGCTGGAACCAGTTGGCGCCGTCGAGCTCCGCAGCCTCGTAGAGTTCCGGGTCGACGCGCTGGAGTGCGGCCATGAAGATCACGATCGGGTAGCCGAGCTGGACCCAGATCATGATGACCATGATGCAGGCCATCGCGGTGTCCGGGCTGCCGAGCCAGTTGTGTTCGAGGCCGCTGAGTCCGATGGCGCCGAGCACCTGGTTGAGGGCACCGTTCTCCGGGCGGAGGATCCAGCCGATCACGATCGCCGCGATCACGGTCGGCAGGATCTGCGGGAGGTAGTAGGTGGCGCGGAGGAAGCTTGCGATCTTGCCGCCGAACTTCTTGCCGACGAGGTCGAAGAGCATGGCCGCGAGCACGAGGCCGAGCAGGGTTGGGACGACGACCATGGCCACGATCATGGCGATCGAGTTCCCGAACGAGGTCCAGAACACGTCGTCGCCGAAGAGCTTGGTCCAGTTGTCCAGGCCGATCCAGACCGGAGGCTTGATACCGCGGTACTTGGTGAAGGTCAGGAAGAAGTTCCAGCCCAGCGGAACCAGGACGATGATGGTGAGCAGGAGCAGGCCCGGCACGAGGTAGAGCCAGAAACCCTTGCCGCCCGCACCGGGGATGAGGCTCTGCACGGGTGCGCGGC
>NZ_JASJVF010000119.1:0-10057 GCF_035019805.1 Cryobacterium sp. 10I1 | reverse complement strand
CGCCGCCGCCCTGAACGCCGACATTTGCGAGATCTACACGGATGTCGACGGCGTGTTCACCGCGGACCCGCGCGTCGTTCCCCGGGCGCACAAGCTCGACCGCATCTCGAGCGAGGAAATGCTCGAGCTTGCCGCCGCCGGCGCCAAGGTCCTCTACATCCGGGCGGTGGAATACGCCCGCAGGCACGGGGTGACCCTGCACGTGCGCTCATCGTTCAACAACAATCTCGGCACGATCGTGTACAACCCCGACACGACCGACCCGGCGACCGCGCTCCCGGATGGAACCGTCGGCACGCCTCCCGTTACCAGTACGACCGAATCCCTGATCGGAGAAAAAGTGGAAGAGCCCATCATCGCCGGGATCGCCGCCGACCTCAGCGAGGCGAAGGTGACCGTCGTCGGCGTTCCCGACATCCCCGGCAAGGCCGCGCAGATCTTCAAGATCGTCGCGAACACCAACGCCAACGTCGACATGATCGTCCAGAACGTGTCCGCCGCCTCGACCGGGCTGACCGACATCTCCTTCACCCTTCCGAAGTCGGAAGGACAGCGGGTCCTGACCGCGCTGACGAACGAACGCGGAAACGTCGGGTTCGCGAGCCTGCAGTACGACGACCAGATCGGCAAGCTCGCCCTCGTCGGCGCGGGCATGCGCACCAACACCGGTGTCTCCGCGAAGCTGTTCGCCGCACTCTACGAGGCAGGGATCAACATCGAGATGATCTCGACGAGCGAGATCCGCATCTCGGTCGTCACCCGCGCGGACACCATCAACGAGGCGCTCCGGGTCGTGCACACCGCATTCGACCTCGACGACGACGCCGAGGCCGTCGTGCACGGCGGCACCGGCCGCTGAGCCGCGCCGCCCCGGCATCGCCGGGAACCGAGCCACACACACCGCGTCACCCGCAGTCAGACCGTCAGACAGCACGACAGACAGATACTAGGGAAGAAACCGTGAGCAGCACAGCAGGAATCCACATCGGAGTCGTCGGGGCAACCGGCCAGGTGGGCGCCGTCGTCCGGCACCTGCTCGAGCAGCGGGACTTCCCGGTTGCGGGCATCCGCTACTTCGCGTCTGCCCGTTCGGCCGGAACCACCCTGCCGTGGAAGGACGACCGGATCGTCGTCGAAGACGCCGCGACGGCCGACCCGACCGGGCTCGACATCGCGATCTTCTCCGCCGGGGCGACCCTGTCCAAGGTCCAGGCCCCCCGGTTCGCCGCTGCCGGCGTCACCGTGATCGACAACTCGTCCGGCTGGCGGATGGACCCCGACGTTCCCCTCGTCGTCAGCGAGGTCAACCCCGAAGCCATTCACCACGCCGTCAAGGGCATCATCGCGAACCCGAACTGCACCACGATGGCCGCGATGCCCGTGCTCAAGGTCCTGCACGACGAAGCCGGGCTGCAGCGCCTGATCGTGAGCACCTACCAGGCCGTGTCCGGCAGCGGGCTCGCCGGTGCCCAGGAACTGGCGAGCCAGATCCGCGCCGCCGCGCACAGCGACAACCTCCTCCAGCTCGTCCACGACGGGTCCGCCGTCCCGATGCCCGAACCCGTGCTGTACGTGCGCCCGATCGCCTTCGACGTCGTTCCGCTCGCCGGTTCGATCGTCGACGACGGACTCTTCGAGACGGACGAGGAAAAGAAGCTGCGCAACGAGAGTCGCAAGATCCTCGAACTGCCCGACCTGCTTGTCTCGGGTACCTGCGTGCGGGTGCCGGTCTTCACGGGCCACTCCCTGTCCATCAACGCCGAATTCGCGAACCCGCTCTCGGTCGCCCGTGCGCTCGAGCTGCTCAAGGATGCTCCGGGCGTCGTGCTCACGGACGTCCCCACTCCGCTCGAGGCCGCGGGCAAGGACCCGAGCTTCGTCGGTCGGGTCCGCCAGGACCCCGGAGTGCCGGATGGGCGTGGACTGGCCCTGTTCATCACCAACGACAACCTGCGCAAGGGCGCCGCGCTCAACGCCGTCCAGATCGCCGAACTCGTCGCAGCGGACCTGCTCGCGTCCTGACCGACGGTGACTTTTCCGGTCGCGGAGGCGACCGCCGGACCGCGTGCACTACTGTGGAACACCATGGGCGGGTATCGCGTTTCAGAGGGCGTGCGGCGCGTCATCATCGCACTCTTCGCGACCATCGCCGGCGTCGTCGTGGTCTCCGCGATCCTGTCGCTGACCGGTCAGCCGGGGTCCGCCTGGTGGGTCGCCGCCACTGGTGTCTTCTGCGCCGCAGCGCTCAACGTCTGCTGGGTGCGCCTGGGCCCTGAACGGCATCGCAGCCCCGTCGTGAGCCTGCCCATCCTGGTGCTGCCCGTGCTCTACACCGTTGTCAGCCCGCTGGCCGCGGCCGGCGCCATCGTCCTCGGAGTGCTGCTCATCGTCCTGGTGCGCTCCCGACGCGTCGACGTCGCCCTCTACAGTGCCGGACTCGCGGGAACCGGCAGTGCCGCGGCCGTCGCCGTCCTCGCAGGCGCGACCGCCTTCGGCCTCCCCAGTTATCTCGCCGCCGGTTGCGCCGGCGCCGCGTATGTCGCGCTCGTGGCGATCATCGAATACCTGCGGATGGTGTTGGTCCGGCCGATCGCGAACCGCACCGGCCCCCTGATCGCGCCGGCGCGGCTGGCGCTGATGGTGCTCGGATGCGCACTCCTGTCCGCGCTCGTCGTGGTCTTCCACGACGCAGGCCTGGCCGTCAGCCGGGACCCGATCGTGTTCGTGATCGCAACCCTGCTCGCCTTCACCCTCGTCGGCGTCGGGATCAAGCTCATCGGCCGCGTCGTCACGATGCGCAGCCGGCTCACCGGACTCATCACGGGCGCTGCGGCGCTCGGCGCCGCCGGGCGCGAGGACATCTCCGCCGGCCGTGTCCAGTCCGGGCCTGAGGACGATGCCGAGGCGACCTCCCGGGTCCTCGCACTGCTTCACGAGGCCGTGCGGACGACCATCGGCGTCGAGTACGTCGCCGTGCGCGACCACGCGGCGCGCGTCGGGGAGATCAGCGCCCCCATCCTGCTGTCCGAGTCCGACACCCGGTTCGTCGTCGCGGGCCGCGAGCCGATGGGTGGCGTCTTCACCGCCGACGACAGGAGCGCACTCAACGCCCTCGCCCGCGCGGCCGAACTCGCGATGAGCGCCCACTACAACATCGGCGGCCTCACCGCCCGCGCCAACACCGACCCCCTCACCGGACTGCCGAACTACCGGGCCTTCCAGACGGCGCTCGCGAACATCAACGACCACCGTGACTATTCGGAGGCCCTCGCCGTCCTGTTCCTGGACCTCGATGACTTCAAGCGCCTCAATGACCGGCACGGGCACCAGAGCGGAGACGACCTGCTCAGGGAACTCGGCCGCAGGCTGCGCATGGTCGTGCGACCGAGCGACGTCGTCGCTCGCGTCGGCGGCGACGAATTCGTCGTGATCCTCACTCACCTGGCCTCTCTCGGCGAGGCGAAGGAGATCGCCGAACGCATCCTCGAGACCTCCGTGCAGCCGCTCACCCTCGGCTCGAGCAGCTACACCCCGACGCTCAGCATCGGCCTCGCCTATTCGGCCCACCGGGAGACGGATGTCTCCCAGCTCGTGCAGGACGCCGACCGGGCCATGCTCGCGATCAAGAAGTCGCGGCGCCGTGGCGGACCGGCCAACGAGAGCAGCATCAACATCTCGAGCCACCGCTCCTCCCAGATCAACGACATCATCGCGCACGCCATCGACGAGGACCTCCTCGAACTCGCGTTCCAGCCGATCGTCAGCCTCGTCACGGGCCAGATCTGGGCGTTCGAGGCACTTGTCCGCTACAACGACCCCGTTCTCGGCCCGCTTTCGCCGCCGTCCATCGTGGAGAAGGCCAAGGGACTCGGCCGGATGGACGCCCTCACCCGGCAGGTCGCCGTGAAGGCCATGGCCGCGGCCGCCGACTTCCGCCTCGTCGAACCCCGGGTCACCTGCATGGCCATCAACGTCGAGGCCGGGCAGATCGTGCCCGACCGGGTCGGCACCTTCATGGAGGACCTCGCCGGACGGTATCCGGGAATCTCGCTGTGCCTCGAACTCAACGAGCGTTCCGTCGCCCGGGTGACCCCCGCCATCCGCTCGCAGGCCGACCGGCTGCGCGACCTGGGGCTGCTGATCGCCCTCGACGACTACGGGTCCCAGGACTCCTCGGTGGACGCGCTCGTGCGGATGCCCATGGACATCCTGAAGATCGATCGCAGCCTCGTCGATGACCTCGATGACATCCGCCAGCGTGAGGTGCTCACCGCGCTGCAGGGCTTCGGCGACAACCTCGAATACTCGATGATCGTCGAGGGCGTGGAGAACGAGGCGATGGTCAGGCACCTCGCTGCCATCGGCATCCGCAGCGCCCAGGGCTTCCACTACGGCGTTCCGGAGAGCTTTGAGAAGACCCTGTCCCGTCTCGAGCGCTATGGGGCCGCAGCGGTCGTCCCCGCTGGCGACCTCCCGATCGGTCCAACCGTTGGAGCAGAGACTCCTGCTGCAGCCCCGGCGACCTGACCGATAGTCTCAGTCCATGAGTGAGACCGGGATGGACCGAGCGGTGAGGTCGAATCTGTCGCGCCTCGACCGTTCCGTCTTCCTCTCCCAGCTTCTCCTCGCCGGGGCGACCCTCTTCCTCGTCGCTGTCACCGGGCTCACCGCGATCCAGCGGCTGAGCTCCCCGATGTTCTTCCTCGGCGTGCTCCTGATTTTCATCGTCACGGCCGTCAGCGCCCTCGTCACGTGGAGCGACCACTCCAAGTACTGGATCGTCCTGCTTCCCGTCGTCGACATCATCGCGATCGTGCTGATCTGGCAGGCCGCGACCGCGATCGGCGCGAGTTTCCTCCTGGTGCTTCCCGTGATCTGGCTGTCGACGCACTTCGGAGCGCGGGGTGCGACGGGGAGCGTCATCCTGGCGGCCGTCATGATCTGGGGCGGGACCCTGTTCCGTTCCGTGCCCATTTCCCTGGCCGACGTTCCCCAGCTCGCGATGATACCGACCATGCTGGGCTTCGTCGCGGTGACCACGCACCTGACGACCAAGCGCGCCGCGGCGCAGCGGGTGCTCCTCACCCAGCAGGCCGGCCTGTTCGAGTCGGCCCTGCGACGTTCACGCCGCCAGGAGCAGACCCTCGACGAACTCTTCAACGCTGTGGACTTCGGGGTCGTCGGATTCGACCGTGCCTCCACGGCGAATTTCCTGAACCGTGCCCAGCGCGAGCTGCTCGCCCTCTATGGCACGACAGACAACCGGCCGGCAGTCGTCAGCACGGTGTTCCACGAAGACAGGGTGACCCCGTACGACGAGCTGGACCGGCCGTACTCCCGGGCGCTCCGCGGGGAGACCATCGACCGCCTCACCGTCTGGGTCGGCGAACCCGGCCAGCAGCAGGCTGCCCTCCTGGTCTCCGCGCGACCGATCACCGACGAGAACGGCGACTACGACGGCGGCGTCATGGTCTCGCGTGACGTGACCGCGGAAGTCAGGGCGATCCAGGCCCGCGACGACCTCGTCGCCTCGGTGTCCCACGAGTTGCGCACACCGCTCACGTCCATCCTCGGCTACCTCGAACTCGCTCTCGATGACGAACGTCTCGACCCGTCGACCAGGGGCATGCTCGAGGTCGCGTCGAAGAACTCCGACCGACTGCTCGAGATGGTCTCCGGGCTGCTCACCGACGCGAGTGATTCGAAGCACGAGCCTCCGCTCAACGTCGCCCCGTGCGACCTGGCCGGGATCGTCGCTGACGCTCTCGAGTCCGCCGGCCCTTCGGCCTCCAAACGCACCATCGGGTTCGATGTCGAGGCCCTTCCCGCCGTCACGGTCGAAGCGGATGCGTTCCGCTTGCGGCAGGTCGTCGACAACGTCCTCTCGAACGCGATCAAGTACAACGTCGAGTCCGGGCGGATCGGGGTCACGCTGGCCGTCGCCGACGGGCTGGCGGAATTGCGGATCTCGGATACCGGCAGGGGGATGACCGCCGAGGAACAGACCAAACTGTTTGACAGGTTCTACCGTGCGGACTCGGTACGGAATTCGAGCGTGCACGGCACCGGGCTCGGGCTGAGCATCAGCAGGGACATCATGCGCAAGCACGGGGGCGACCTGCGCCTCGAATCCACCAAGGGCAAAGGCTCGGTGGCGGTCTTCACGCTACCCCTGACGCCCGTCGCCAGCCGATAGACTGCCCTCAGAAGGGGGCCCAGCACTTGGACTCGACCACACTCTTTATCGTCAGCGCGCTCATCGTCGTGCTCTGCGGGGTGTCGTTCATCCTGAACACGGCCCTCAACCGCAATGACGCGGCGGGCAAGCTCTGGAGCCTCGCCTTCATCGCAGGGATCGCCGTGGCCTTCGGCTACGGCGTGGCGATCATCGGGGCATCGAACTGGTGGGGTCTCCTGGTCGGCAACGTCGGCCTCGTCGTGCTGTCCGGGGCGTTCTGGAGCGGTTCCCGCCTCTACAACTCGCGGGAGTCCCTGCTGTGGACCGTCGGAGCGGCCGGAGCGGTCGTCGCGATCTGGACGCTCGTCACTGCGCCGGGCGGCGACGGCTGGGGCGCCTCAGGGGTGACCTGGGCGGCCATGGCCGCCTTCGGCGCCCTGGGCGGTTCTGAGGCGCTGCGGGGCAGGCTCGGCAGGAACATCAACGGCAGGATTCTGGGTCTGAGCCTCTGGATCGTGACGGTCTACACGTCGGCGCGGGTGGTCGCCCTGGTCGCGCTCGGCCACGACCACCCGGACTTCTCCCGGTTCTTCGGAACAGGATCTGCGTCGATCGTCAACATGTCCCTGATCGTGGTCGGTTCCATCGCCATTTCGATCCTCCGCGCCGAGAAGCTCGGCAACAACGCCGTCGGGGACTTCACCGATGGCATCCACTCTGCGGCGGGCGTGATGACGTCTGGTGCCTTCGTGCAGGCGGCGACCGACCACATCGAGAGGGCCGACCGCTGGCAGCTCGGACTCGCCGTGATCGGTGCCGACATCGACAACCTCCCGGAGATCAACACCGCCTTCGGGCGCGCCGCAGGTGACGCGGCCATCGCCCGGTTCGCCCAGACTCTGCGGTACAGCGCGCCCGTGATGGCCCTGATCGGGCACCCCGCCGCCGGCAGCTTCCTCATTCTCGTCAGTGTCTCGTCCGCAACGGAGGCCCGGAGCATCACCGAACGCATCCAGACCGCGCTCGTCGACGAACCGGTCACGGACTCCTATCGCATCCGCCTGACCGCGAGTTTCGCCATCGCGGACACCTTCGACCACGGCTACGAGCTCGGCGTGCTCACGTCGGCCGTCACCGAGGCCATCCGCACGCTCAAGCGCGGCGGTGGCAACGACATCACGGTCGTCTCCGAAGCGGCCTGAGACCCGACGGACCGAGTCGCGGAAGCCGGCCGACCGGCGGCTATCCGGCGGGGGTGAGCGCGACGGTGATCTCGTCGCTCGCCGTCGACTTGGCGAATGCCGCCGAGGTCGGCGTCGACTGCACGAGGACCTCGTAGGTGAATGCGAGCGTGATGCTCGTCGCAGCGGGGTCGACCGCGGGCAGGATGAACGTCTGGCTGTAGCTGTACGGCGTCTTGATCAGGTAGCCGGGCGCGATCGAGGCCTGGTCGACCGAGGCGGGTGGGGCGGTCAGGGGGCCGCTGGGGCCCTTCACGGACGCGGCGACGCTCACCCGGGAGAGGTAGACGGCCTGGCCGTCGTCCGTTCCGAGGGTTCCGATCAGAGAGAAGCTGATCGGCTTGTTCGCGGAGGGTGTCCATTCGCCGATGTTGAGCGTCGACCAGTAGTTCACGGCGAGGGTGACATCGCCGGCCTTGAGGTTGCGGGTCGTCGAACCGGTCGCGAGGTCATTGATCACCGGAATGATCGGGGCCACCGAGAAGGTGGCCGTCGGCGTGCTCGAGGCGAGACCCGTCGACCAGGGTGCCTGGCCGCATCCGCTCAGAGACGCTGTGAGCAGAAGACCCAGACCGAGCGCGGGAAGCACTCGTGAGAGGGAACGAGCAGGCATGAGGACTCCCGTGGATCGTGGTTCAAGCCCGAACAGGGGGGCTGCGCTTGAGCTTATCTTGCGGAGACCTTGACCGGGGGTGTGGCAAAAGTTGCGGTTCGGATGGGAGAGTAAGACCTGTGAACGAGAACCCCCAGAATTCCCCGTATGTCAAGGCCCAGCCCCCGGTTGACCCTTCCCTCGCGGCCTACGCGAACGATTTCACGGAAATCGTCGACGCTCTGCCCGTGTTCCGCCCGACCATCGGGTGCATCGTTCCTGCGTACAACGAAGCGGACTCCATCGCTTCAGTCCTGGATTCCCTGCTCGCCCAGACGCGTCTTCCCGACGTGATCCACGTCGTCGTGAACAACACGACGGATGACACGGTCGAGATTGCCAGCCACTACGCCGGCCCGCACATGCGGATGACCGACGGTGTCGAGCAGTTCACCGAGATCTTCGTCCACGACATCGGGGAGAACCCGGACAAGAAGGTCGGTGCGCTCAACTACGGCTTCTCGCTCATCGAGGGCTGCGACTACCTCCTCGGCGTCGACGGCGACACCACCGCAGACCCCCGGGCGGTCTGGCACCTCGAGGCCGAGATCTCCTCCGACACCCGCGTCGGCGGCATCTCCGCCATTTACAGCATCGACGACAGCCAGATCGACGGCACGATGGGTAAGTTCCTCATCGCCGGCCAGCGCACCCAGTTCGCCGCCTTCAACATGCAGAACATGCTCCGCGGCCGCAACATGGCCGTCCTCGGCGGGCAGTTCTCGATCTTCTCGATCCGGACCCTCCAGGAAGTCATGATCGACAGCAAGCAGTCCACTCCGTGGGTGAAGGACAGCGAGGTCGAGGACTCCCTCCTCTCCCTGCAGATCAAGAGCGCCGGCTACCTGACCAAGATCAGCGCCCAGGCCCGCGCCAACGTCGGCGGCATGACGACCCTGCGCGGCCTCGACGCCCAGCAGGTCAAATGGAACTTCGGCGCCATCGAGCTGATGTGGCCCGGCCAGCGCGGCGACACGAAGGGGCAGCCCTTTCACCCCAACCTCCGGCTCCGCTGGATCGAGAACTTCTCGATGGCCGTCAACATCGTCACCCGTGGTCTGTTCATCATCCTGCTCGCCGCATCCCTGTCGATCGGCGCCTTCGTGTTCAGCCCGGTCTGGCTGATCCCGCCGCTCGTCGCACTGCTGCTCAACTTCCGCACGGCCTGGTCGATGAAGAACCGCAACGGGCGGGACTTCTTCTTCGCGCTGGCCTGGTTCCCCGCGGAGATCTACATGTGGGTGCGAATCGGACACTTCCTCAGGGCCTGGACGAAGTTCGCGAGCAACAAGCAGGTCGACAACTGGGCGGAGCAGGCCAAGGCAGAGCGCGGCTCCGGAAACGCCTTCCTTTTCCCGCTCATCTTCGCGACGGCCTTCTTCGCCGCGCTCGTGTTCATCTGGCTGCAGCTGCCCGTGGTGGCGCAGTCGACGGTCCTCTGGATCGGCTGGCCGATCCTCGGCGTCACCACCATCATCCAGACCCTCACCATGTTCGGCACACTCGTCAAGCGTCACCGGGGCTACCGGGTGTGATCGCCCTACTCGAAGACGGGGCGCTCGAGACGCTGCTCAACCAGGTGGGCGGCGATACCTCGCTGCGTCACCGATTCCTGCGCGACTTCGTCGCCCTCTGGCCCAGCCGGGCCGAGCGGCTTGCGGAGTCCCTCGCCCGGCCGGACCTGGAAGAGGCGCACGTCGTCCTCCTCAGCATCCGTTCGACGAGCACGATGGTGGGAGCCGTCGTGCTCGAAGCGACCGCTGCCCTCGTGCACAGTGCGCTCTCGCGCAATGATCTGCCGGGCTGCCTGCAACACATGCGGCGGCTTGTCGAGGTCGGTGAAGCCACCTGTGCCGAGCTCGCCGTGCTGACGACCAGGGCAGAAGACGCCGAGCGCGCCCAGAAGGCCTGGCAGGCTCAACAGGGGCAACAGCAGGCTCAGTATGAGCAGCAGTCCCAGTTCGGCGACCGTGCGGTTCCGCCGCG
>NZ_JASJVF010000118.1:0-10161 GCF_035019805.1 Cryobacterium sp. 10I1 | reverse complement strand
CCTATGGCGACCCCTGATCATGAACTTCCAGCGCTTCTATAGCCTCGGCGACGAGTTGCAACCTTCGCGGGGAATTCGGTGAACTCGGAGACCTTGGCACTGCCGGGGTCCGTTCCGGCGAGGGTGTGGCTGGACGCTGCGACGGTGGCGACGACGGCCGTCTCCGCGTCGTCGGCCGCGAGACTCGTGAAGAACACGGCCCGGGCATCCGCTGCGAGTTTGATCCCGGCCATTCCGCCGGCAAGGCGGCCCTGGGGCCGCACCGATGCGGCCGGGAACCTCAAGAGCTGGGCGTCGGACGTGACGAAGACGAGCTCGTCGTCCTCCGTGCCCTGCTCGGCCCCGATGACGGAGTCCTTCGGCTTGAGCTGGATGATCTCGAAGTCAGGCCGGTTCGCCCAGTCGCCCGCGACGACGCGCTTGACGGTGCCGAAGGCGGTTCCGAGCGCGATGGAGCGGTCGGACTCGAGGGAAACGAGCGCGAGCACGGTCTCGGACCTGTCGGTCAGGCCCAGGTAGTCGGCCACGCGCACGCCGGCGCCGAGCTGGATGGATGTGGGCGGCATCACGGGCAGGTCGACCGGGGTGAACCGGATCAGCCTGCCGCGGCTCGTGACGGCGCCGACCTCTGCACGGCTCGTCGTGTCCAGGGTGGAGAGCACGGCGTCGTGCTTGCTGCGCCGCTGGGTGGGTACGGTCCTGGTCCGGGGCGCGGATGCCGCGTCACCGGTCTCCGTCGCGGCGTCTCCAGCCGGGAGGGCATCGGGATCGAAGGGGTCGTCAGCAGTGGGCTCGATGGCGGCGAGGTCGACCCTGGCGATGCGACCGGTGGCACTCAGGTAGACCCTGGTCGGCGTGTCGGTGAGTTCGAGCACCGGGGCGTTGCGTTTGGCGACGGCGCCGGCGATGCTCGGCTTGGCCTCGGTGAGGAGGGTGCGGCGCGGGGTGCCGAACTTCTCCGCCACGGCGGCGAGCTCGTCGGAGACGAGGGTGCGGATGGCCTGCTTGCTCCCGAGCAGTTCTTCGAGGAGGGCGATCTCGGCGAGGAGCTGGTCGCGTTCGGCCTCGAGTTCGATCTGGGAGAAGCGGGTGAGGCGGCGCAGACGGAGTTCGAGGATGTACTCGGCCTGGATCTGGCTCAGCTCGAAGACGTCGATCAGGCGCGTGCGGGCCTGCTCGGTGTCGTCGCTCGTGCGGATCACCTGGATGACCTCGTCGATGTCGACGATGGCGATGAGGAGGCCCTCGACGAGGTGCAGGCGTTCCGTGCGCCTGGCCAGGCGGTAGGCGCTGCGCCGGGTGACGACCTCGATCCGGTGGCCGACGTAGACGGACAGGAGCTCGCGCAGGCCGAGGGTCTGCGGTCCGCCGTCCACGAGGGCGACCGCGTTGATGTTGAAGGAATCCTCGAGGGGGGTGTAACGGTAGAGCTGTTCGAGAACGGCGAGGGGGCTGAAGCCGGTCTTGATGCCGATCACGAGCCGCAAGCCGTGGGTGCGGTCGGTGAGGTCTGTGACGTCGGAGATGCCGCTGAGCTTCTTGGAGGTGACGCCGTCCTTGATTTTCTCGATGACCCGCTCCGGGCCGACGAGATAGGGGAGCTCCGTCACGACGAGGCCCGATTTCCGGGCCGTGATGGCCTCGACGGAGACCTTGGCGCGGGTCTTGAAACTGCCGCGGCCCGTGAGGTAGGCATCCTTGATCCCCGAGAGACCGACGATCGTCCCCCCGGTCGGCAGGTCGGGTCCCGGCACGTATTCCATCAGCTCGTCGAGCGTCGCGTCGGGGTGCGCGAGCAGGTGCCGCGCCGCGCCGACGACCTCGATGAGGTTGTGCGGCGCCATGTTCGTCGCCATGCCGACGGCGATGCCCGCGGCCCCGTTGACGAGCAGGTTCGGGTACGCGGCAGGGAGCACATCCGGCTGGGTCAGCTGGTTGTCGTAGTTCGGGACGAAGTCAACGACGTCCTCGTCGAGGTTTTCCGTCATGGCGAGGGCGGGGGCTGCGAGGCGCGCCTCGGTGTACCGCGGCGCGGCGGGGCCGTCGTCGAGGGACCCGAAGTTGCCGTGGCCGTCGATGAGGGGAACGCGGAGGGTGAAGGCCTGGGCCATCCGCACGAGCGCGTCGTAGATCGCGGTGTCACCGTGCGGGTGCAGCTTCCCCATGACTTCGCCGACGACGCGCGCCGACTTCACGTGGCCCTTGTCCGGACGCAGGCCCATCTCGGCCATCTGGTAGAGGATCCGGCGCTGCACGGGCTTGAGCCCGTCCCTCGCGTCGGGGAGGGCGCGGGAATAGATCACCGAGTACGCGTACTCCAGGAACGATCCCTGCATCTCCGTCGAGACATCGACGTCCTCGATGCGTTCGGTGAATGCTGCGGGCGGGGTAGCGGGTGTGCGACTCATTCGTGAATTCTGCTTGGGGTGCTCCGGTGGCAGGACCAGCGGCACGATCGGGTGGGCGCGCAGGCTGCGCGCCAGTGCAGGGCCGTGTCCATGACAGACTTGACCCAATGCCCCCCATGCTACCGGCCCGCCAATTCAGTGCGCTGCGCCTTGCCGACGTCCTGTCAAGTTGCCACGCTGCGGTCCTCGGCCGGGAGAATGCGCTTGCCCTCGCCGCTGTCGACAAGGCCGTCGTCGTGCTCGTCGACGGCCTCGGCGTCAGCTCGCTGCGGGCACGGGCAGGCCACGCCCGGTACCTCATGTCGAAACTGACCAGGGCCGGGGTCGTCGATACGGTCTTCCCCGCCACGACCGCCGCAGCGATCACGAGCCTGACCACCGGGGTCGAACCCGGTCGGCACGGGCTCGTCGGCTACCGGGCCCTCGACGCCGCCAACGACAGGGTCGTCAACCAGCTGAGTGGCTGGGACGAACGGATGCCGCCGGAAACGTGGCAGCGGACCCGTACCGTCTTCGAACGCGCCGCCGGCCATCGGCTCGGAGGCCAGGACCCGCCCGGCGCCACACGACGACCTCGCCGCAAGACGGCAGGAACCGCGCGAAGGACCAGAGACCCGGGCTCCGACGCCTGCTCCCGCAGCAGGGCCCTCAGATCCGGGCGCCGTCGAACGCGAGACGATCCTGATGCTCGCCTCGCTCGAACGCCGCCTGCACGAGACCTCGTTTTCGCTCCTGAGCGCTGAGGAGACAGAGCAGGTTCGGAACCTCGTGCGCCGGATCTCGCTCTCGACCCCGCTTCGGCGCAGCAGGCGGGTTCGGCCGACCCGAGCGGACGGTGCCCGGCTCGACCTGAGGCGCACCGTCCGGGCCGCACACCGCACCGGCGAGGAGCCGATCCTTCTGGTCTCCTCCCGCCGCAGGGAACAACCGCGCAGGCTCGTCCTGCTCTGCGACGTGTCGGCGTCGATGGAACCGTACACCCGGGTGTTCCTCACCCTGCTCCAGGGCGCCGTTGCGGGCGCGCACGCGGAGGCCTTCGTCTTCTCGACCGGGCTGACCCGGCTGACCCGCCAACTCGCCGTCCGGGATGCGGACGCCGCGCTCGCGAACGCCGCGGCGAGCTCCTCGGACTGGGCCGGCGGCACCCGGCTCGGCGACAGCATCCGCCGGTTCATCGACGACCACGGTCGGCGCGGACTGGCCAGGGGCGCTGTGATCGTGGTGCTCTCCGACGGTTGGGCCCTCGACGACCCCGCTTTCGTTGCCGACCAGATGGCCCGTCTGCGCCGCCTCGCGTACCGGATCGTCTGGGTCAACCCGCGTACGGTCGCTCCCGGATTCCAGCCGCTCGTCGGAGGGATGAACGCCGCCCTGCCCTACATCGACGCCATCGTGAGCGGCCACAGTTACGCGGCGCTCGGCGAACTCGCCGACCTGATCCGCGCAGAACGGCTCGACCCCCGCACCCGTCCCTGCACCGCATCCAGCACCGATCCCCGTACTCGACCCCACCCGACGACCAGAGGACATGACCATGCAGCTTGACAGCACCTTTTCCGTCACCGCGCCGATCGAGGAGGTCTGGGCGACCCTGATGGACTTCGAACGTGTCGCCGGTTGCGTACCGGGAGCGCAGATCCTGAACCGTCTCTCCGACGACGCCTATCAGGTCGGCATGAAGGTGAAGCTCGGACCTGTGGCAATGCAGTACAAAGGAATGATGAACGTGATCGAGCGGGATGCAGATGCCCACCGGGCGGTCTTCGAGGGGCGCGCCCAGGAGGCGCGCGGCCAGGGCACCGCGCAGGGCACGGCGACGCTTGTCCTCACCGAGGCGGACGGGACGACCCACGGCACCGTGAACGCCGACGTCGACCTTTCCGGGAAGGTCGCCGTGATGGGCAAGAGCATCATCGGCAGTGTCACCGACCAGATGATGGCGCTCTTCGCCGAGAACCTCCAGGCGATGCTGAGCGAGGCGCCCGCGCCGGCGGACACCGTGCCTGCGAACGCAGTGCCTGCGAACACCGTGCCCGTGGACGCCGAGCCGGGCGCGACGGCACCGATCGGCATCGTGCACCCGGCGGACGTTCCCGCCCGGCCGGTTCCCAGGACTCCGCCGCCTCCGGCCGCCGGATCGAGCCTCGACGCCTTCAGCTTCGCCAGGGCGATGATCATGGAGCGCCTCAGCAACCCGGCCACACTCCTCGGCCTGCTCGCCGTCGTCGGCTTCGTCGGCTACCGGCTCGGCCGGCACGGTGCAGCCCGCTCGGCCGCAGACATCCGCCAGGGGCGCCGACCGTGAGACTCCGCAATGCGTGACGTCATCGAAGAACTGGTTCCCGCCTGGGAACGCGGGCGGACGGCGGCGCTCGCCACGGTCGTACGCACGTTCCACTCCGCGCCCCGGCCCGCAGGAGCATCGATGCTCGTCACGAGCGACGGCGCCGTCGTCGGCTCGGTATCGGGAGGCTGCGTCGAGGGCGCCGTCTACGAACTCGCGCAGGAGGTGATCCGCACCGGACGGCCGGCCCTCGCGCGCTACGGCATCAGCGACGACGACGCCTTCGCGGTCGGCCTGACCTGCGGCGGCATCCTCGACGTCTTCGTCGAACCGGTCTCCCGCGAGACCTTCGCGGAGCTCGACACAGTCCTGCGCGACCTTGCGACGTCCGTTCCGGTCGGTATCGTGACCGTCATCGAGCACCCCGACCCCCGCATCCTCGGCCGTCACCTCATCGTGCGCGGCGACGGGGTGACCGGAGACCTCGGTTCCGAACGGCTCACCCACGTCGTGGGCGACGATGCCCGCGGCCTCCTGGCGGCGGGACGCACCTCGACGATCGGCTACGGGCCGGACGGAGAACGCGATGGCGCTGAACTACGCGTCTTCGTCACGAGCTTCGCCCCGCGGCCACGGATGCTCGTGTTCGGCGCTGTCGACTTCGCCGCGGCCCTGACCCGGCTGGCCGACTTCCTCGGGTACCGGGTCACCGTGTGCGATGCCCGCGCCGTGTTCGCGACTCCTGCACGGTTCCCCGGAGCCGACGAGGTCGTCGTGGCCTGGCCGCACAGCTACTTCGCCGAGCAGAGTGCTGCCGGCCTCCTCGACGCGCGCACCGTCGTCTGCGTACTCACCCACGATCCGAAGTTCGACGTCCCTCTCCTCGAGCTGGCCCTCGCCGACGACAACCTCGCCTATGTCGGCGCCATGGGTTCCCTGCGCACCCACGACGACCGCCTGGACCGGCTGCGCGCGGCAGCCGTGCCCGAGGTCGCACTGGCGCGGCTGCACAGCCCGATCGGCCTCGATCTCGGCGCCCGCACGCCGGAGGAGACCGCGGTCTCGATCATGGCCGAGGTCATCTCCGGAATGTGGGGTGGCACCGGTGAACCGCTCGGCGACCGCCGGACACCGATCCACCACGACCTGGCCGCCCACGACATCGTCGACGTGCGCGACGAGGATGACGCCCGAAAGCTCGTGTGACCATGGACCAGACTCCGGGCCGTGCCGTTCGTCCCGAGATCCCCGCGAGCGTTCCGAGTCCGATCCGCACGAAGGCAGCATACGGGCCCCTGGGCCGGTGGCTCCTGGCCAACCGGGTGCAACCGGTGGGCCTCGAGAGCGCAGAGGGGACGGCATCCACCCACCCCTGGTGGCAGGTGATGTGCCTCACCGGCGTCGACTACTTCTCGACCCTCTCCTACCTGCCCGGTATCGCGGCCCTCGCCGCCGGCGCGCTCTCACCCGTTGCGACCCTGCTCATCGTCGCGCTCACCCTCCTCGGCATGCTGCCGATGTATCGCCGCGTCGCGAAGGAGAGCCCGCACGGGCAAGGGTCCGTCGCGATGCTCGAGCGGCTGCTGCCGTTCTGGCGCGGCAAGGTGTTCGTGCTCATCCTGCTCGGCTTCGTCGCGACCAGCTGGATCATCACGATCACGCTGTCCTCGGCGGATGCGACGGTGCACATCCTTGAGAACCCGTTTGCGCCGAGCTTCCTCGCGGGCCAGGCCGTGCCGATCACGGTCGTGCTGCTGCTCATCCTCGGCGGAGTCTTCCTGCTCGGTTTCAGCGAGGCCGTCTCCGTCGCCATTCCCCTCGTCGCGGTGTATCTGCTGCTCAATGGAGTCGTGATCGGCGTCGGACTCCACGACGCCTTCACCGAACCCGGGGTGATCGCGAACTGGACGGACGCACTCACCGCACGGGGAAGCGGTTTCGGCGATATCCTCGGGCCCGCCGTGATCGCGTTCCCGCTCCTCGTCCTCGGTCTCTCGGGTTTCGAGACCGGGGTCAGCATGATGCCGCTCGTCGCCGCGGACGGCAGGAGCCCCGAGGAACGACTCGCCTCGCGGATCCGCAACACCCGCAGGCTCCTCACGACCGCGGCCCTCATCATGAGCGTCTACCTGCTCTCGAGCAGCTTCGTGACGACCGTGCTCATCCCACCGGCCGAGTTCGAGGCGGGCGGCGCGGCGAGCGGGCGCGCGCTCGCCTTCCTCGCCCACGAGCGCGTCGGCGAGGTCTTCGGGACCGTCTATGACGTGAGCAGTATCCTGATCCTCTGGTTCGCGGGTGCGTCCGCGATGGCCGGACTGATCAATATCGTGCCGCGGTATCTGCCGTCGTACGGGATGGCGCCGGACTGGAGCCGCGCCATCCGCCCGGTCGTACTCGTGTACACCGGGGTGAGTGTGCTGATCACGATCGGTTTCCGGGCGGATGTGAACGCGCAGGCCGGCGCGTACGCGACCGGGATCCTCGCCATGATGGTGTCCGGCGCCGTCGCCGTGACCATCTCTGCCGTCCGCCGCAGGCAACGCCGCGCGAGCATCGGCTTCAGTGTCCTGTCGCTCGCGCTCCTCTACGCCCTCGGCGCGAACATCGTCGAGAAACCGGACGGGATCACGATTTCAGTGTTCTTCATCGCGGCGATCATCGCCGTGTCCCTGATCTCACGCGTGACACGGACGACCGAGCTCCGGGTGGACAGCGTCGAATTCGACGGGATGGCCCGGCAGTTCGTCGCCGATTCCCTCGTCTATGACGGCGCCCTGAACATCATCGCGAACAAGCCCCAGAGCGGCGACCGCGCCGAGTACGCGGCGAAGGAGGCCGACCAGCGTGGGATGAATCCGGTTCCCGGAACCGCGGACGTGCTCTTCCTCGAGATCGAGGTCATCGACCCCTCCGGCTTCAGCAAGATCGTGCACGTCCGGGGAGTTGAGATCGAAGGCTACCGGGTGCTGCGCGCGCAGAGCCCGGCGGCGCCGAACGCCATCGCTGCGATCCTGCTCGCCCTGCGGGATGCCTCCGGGGTACGCCCGCACGTCTACTTCGAATGGTCGGAGGGGAACCCGCTCTTCCATCTGATGCGCTACCTCCTGCTCGGCCAGGGCGACACCGCCCCCGTCGTGCGGGAGATCATGCGCGAGGTCGAACCCGACCCGCTCCGCCGTCCGGGCACCCACGTCGGCGGCGGCTGAGGGGTTCGCCGTCGACTAGGTGGCGGCGAGGATGTCGATCAGGCTGATGTCGGGGTCCCTCACGAGCAGGGTCGGACCATGTTCGGCGAGCGCTGCCGGGATGGCCCCCGTGAGGTGTGCCTGGCGATCCTCCTCGGTGTCGAAGGTATCGAAGATGCCGAACGTATCGTCATTGACCCGGAAGGCGTACCAGGTCCGGGTGCCCGGCTCGGCGGCCGCCAGTGCCTGTGCACCGGCGAGGAAATCCGCGACGGCCTGTTCCTGCCCGGCCCGGGCCTCAACGACAGCCAGCACACCGTATTTGAGCGTCATCGCATTCTCCTCTGTACGTCGGCCCGCCTGGGCGGCGGTCCCGTCGTGAGCATAGGAAGAGACGCCCGAACCGGCAAGGGGGCACCCGTCAGGAGTCAGTGTGTGAAGCCCGGATGCTGCCCCTCGACGGGCATCGGACCTTCGAGCCGGTCGAGATACGCCGTCTCCTCCTCGATCACTGTGAGCAGGCGCGCAGCGAGGTCCATGCTGAGCCCATTCCGTACGACGATCCGCTGGACGGTCATCTCGGACAGGTTGTCGGGCATCCAGTACGCGGGAACGAGCCAGCCGTGGGAGCGCAGCCGGTCCGACAGGTGGAAGAGGTTCCAGTTCCGGGTGTGGCCGGGGGTGAGGCGCCAGGCGAAGACCGGGATGTCCGACCCGTCATTCCACAGTGTGAAGGCACCGATCTTCTCGATGCCGCGCGCGAGGTACCGCGCAACGTCCTGGGCGGACTGCTGCACGGCACGGTAGCCGTCGAATCCGAGCCGAAGGAAGAGGTAGTACTGCAGGAGCACCTGCGCGCCGGGACGCGAGAAGTTGAGCGCGAACGTGGGCATGCTCCCGCCGAGGTAGCTGACATGGAAGACCAGGTCCTCTGGCAGTGAATCCTTCGACCGCCAGACGATCCAGCCCAGTCCCGGGTAGACAAGGCCGTACTTGTGCGCGGAGGTGTTGATCGAGTGCACCCGTACCAATCGGAAGTCCCACTCGAGCTCCGGCTGCAGGAAGGGTGCGATCATCCCGCCGGAGGCCGCGTCAACATGGATGGGAACGGACACTCCGGTTCGCGCCTCGATCTCGTCGAGGGCGGCGCTGATCGCCGCGACCGGCTCATAGACCCCGGTGTACGTCACACCCATGATCGCCACGACGCCGATGGTATTTTCGTCGACGTAGCTCGCCAGGTCGTGCCCGTCCAGGCTCGGATGCTCTTCGCTGATGGGCACGAATCGAGGCTCGACGTCCCAGTAGTTGCAGAATTTCTCCCAGCACACCTGTGCCGCGGAACTCATCACGAGGTTCGGCTGCGCGGTCGGCTTCCCGGCCGCTCGCCTGGCCTGCTGCCAGCGGCGTTTCAGGGCGAGTCCGCCGAGCATGCAGGCCTCCGAGGAGCCGATCGTCGACGTGCCGATGGTCTCCATCGGCTCGGGCGCGTGCCAGAGGCCGGCGATCATCCGCCAGCAATACTCCTCGATCGCGGCGGTCTGCGGATATTCGTCCTTGTCGACGATGTTCTTGTCGAAGGACTCCGCGTAGAGCCGCCCGGCGTGCTCGTCCATCCAGGTTCCGACGAACGTGGCGAGGTTCAGCCGGGCGTTTCCATCGAGCATGATCTCGTCGTGGATGATCTGGTATGCCGTCTCCGGTTCCATCGGGCCCGCGCCGAGGACGTACCGCGGCGCAACGCTGTCCTCCCCCGGGCGAGAGAAGAGTGGGTTGATCTCGAAGAACTCCGGATTGAACTCTGGGTCGGCCTGCATGTGGTCCATGCTGCCGCACTCACCGCGCATCACGCTCGACCTCCCGGCTGCGTATTCACTGAGAGTCATTGCTCAGGACTATTCACCGATATATCTTTAAGCCATCGCCGATCCTCTCGACCGTCGACCACCCGCTTCCCGATTGGACACCACCATGCACAACGATTTTCGCGAACCCCATACCCACGACTCCGGCGACCGGCACGAGCGCCGCGGCTTCGGCCGGGGCGCCGGGCCCGGTTTCGGAGCCGGTTTCGGCCCGGGTTTCGGCCCGGGCTTCGGCGGCTTCGGCCCGCGCGGCTTCATGCCGCCGGGTGCCCAGCGCAAGCTCAAGGGGGATGTCCGCCTCGCCATCCTCTCGCTGCTCTCCGAAGCGCCCTTCAACGGCTACGGACTGATCAAGGAGATCACCGAGCGCTCGGGAGGCACATGGCGCCCGAGCCCCGGATCGGTGTACCCGACGCTGC
>NZ_JASJVF010000117.1:0-10218 GCF_035019805.1 Cryobacterium sp. 10I1 | reverse complement strand
ACCTTGAATGAACCGTAGAGAGCGGTGCAGCATTCGAAGAGCAGCGGATGCGCGGTCCAGCCCGGCCGGGTCGGGAGCGCGGCGAGCTGGGCAAGGGTGCACGTCGCGGCGATCTCGAGGCCCTCAGGGGTCACGGTCAGCGCGGGCCAGCCGAACGACTGCAGGTCGACGAGGCCGGTGAGGTGAACCCTGGGATCGGCGAACAGCTCGGAACCGCCCGCGAGGGGAGCGACCGTTTCGCCGAGCAATCCCAGGTCGGCGCGCTCGCGGGCGGGCGTGATCGTCACAACGGTAGTGAGGTCCATTGCTGCTCCAGTCGTCCCGGGCCGAGTATCCAGTCAACCGCATTTCCGGGTCGGTTTCGTCCACGGTACCCTCCCCATCCGGGGCTGCGCCGCCAGCACCGGCACCACCACCACCGAGCGCGTTCCGAATTCAGGAGTTCAGGCCGAATCCGGCCCGAATCGCCCCGAGCCAACCCGAATCAGGCACCACGTCCTGGATTCGGCACACACCCCAGCGGGTGAGACGGCCGGCGGGTGGCGCTTCCTCGCGGCTCTCACGCTCGCCGCCCTCGTCGTCTCCGGGCTCACCACACCGGCGCTGGCCGCGACGGATGCCGGCGCGCACGCCGTCCCGCACGGCTCGCACGGTCTTCCCTCGGCCCCTACCCCCGAGACCCCGGCCGGCCACCACCACTAGCCGCGGGTCAGGACGCGGGCAGGGCGCCCTGGCTGCCCATGAACCGCTGCACGTCCTCGTCGACGATGATGTCGCTCGGCCGCAGCGGCCGGGTGAGGTAGAGCCCGTCGAGGCCGGTCAGCCGGCTGAGGGCAACGTAGGTCTGGCCGGGGCTGAAGACCCTGGTGCCGAGGTCGACGATCGCCCGTTCGTACGTCGCGCCCTGGGACTTGTGGATGGTGACCGCCCAGGCCAGCCGCAGCGGGAACTGGGTGAACTCGGCGACGACGTCCCTGCTGAGCTTCTTCGTCGCCTGGTTGTAGCTGTACTTGTACTTCTCCCACACGGCCGGCTCCACCTCGTGCGTCGTGCCGTCGATCTCGACGTAGACCGTCGAATCCACCTTCGTGACCGTGCCGATGCTGCCGTTGACCCAGCGCGCGCCGCCGTCGAGCGGAGAGTCGTTGCGCAGGAACATCACCTGGGCGCCCACCTTGAGCTCGAGCACCGCGTCCGCTGGATAGGTGCGGCCGCCGAAGTCACCGGTGACCTCTGCCTTCGCGGTGAGCGCCTTGCCCGGCAGTCGTTTGAGCGCGGCCGCGTTGATCCGGTTGACCGCGTCGTTGCGGGTGGCGAGGGTAATCACGCCCTCTGCAGGCGGGGTGCGGGCGCCCGCTGCGTTGAGCGCGCCGCCGATCTCCGCGGTGACCTGCCCGTAGCGCACGGCGTTCAGCATGTGCCGGAAGTCGGCATCCCGCTGCCGGTGCACCTCGGTCAGTTCGAAGATGCGCAGTTCAGCGCCCTTCCAGACCTTCGCGTCGAAGAACCACATCGACCGGTAGGTGTCGGTGAAGTACGCCCGCTCGTCGGAATCGCCGGGGACGGGCGCGAGCTGGTACGGGTCGCCGAACAAGACGATCTGCACGCCGCCGAAGCTGTCGTTCGGGCGCTGCCTGGCCTGCCGGAGGCTGCGGTCGATCGCGTCCATCAGGTCGGCGTTGACCATCGAGACCTCGTCGATCACGACGGTGTCGATCGTGTTGAGCAGCTTCTTGACCTGGTCGTTCTGGTCGATCGCGTGGTCGGCGATGACCCCGATCGGCAGCCGGAAGAGCGAATGGATCGTCTGCCCGCCCACGTTGAGCGCCGCGACACCGGTCGGGGCGGCGATCACGATCTGCTTGCTGGTGTTCCACGACAGGTGGTTCAGCAGCGTCGACTTGCCGGTGCCGGCGCGCCCCGTCACGAAGACATTCTGGCGCGTGTTCTCGATGGCCTGGTAGACCTCGGCCTGCTCACGCGACAACGAAATCGGGGACACGGGTCGCTTTCAGTAGGAATGGAGGGAACATTCCACTGTATCCGCCCGGGCCGGTGCCGGGGGCGGATGCCGGGCATCCGTGGACATCGCAGCTCCCGTCCCGCACCCACGCACGCCGGCACCTCAGAATCGCGCCCGTAGAATGTGGACGTGAGCAACCGCGACCGCACGGCCCCGCGCGACCGGGGCCGAACCCTCGTCGCCGTCGTCGTGGTTGTCGTCCTCCTCGTCGCCGCGCTGTTCGCGGCGATCGGTTCGCTCAACCGCGAGGTGTACAGCGCGGGTGGTTTTGTGCGCCAGTACCTCGACGCCCTGGCCAGACACGACACCGCGAGCGCACTCACCCTGCCGGGGGTGACCCCGACCACGGCAGAGCTGACGGCGGCGGGCCTGCCGACGGAACTTCCCGACACGCTGCTGCGGGCATCCGTGCTCAGTTCGATCACCGCGATCAGGCTCGTCAGCGACACCGTGCAGCCGGACGCCGCCGACACAGGCACAGGCACCGGCACCGCCGAGGTGCACAGCGTGATCTACGCCTTCGACCTCGACGGTGCTCCGGAGACGATGGAGTTCCGGGTGGCCAGGGCGGGAACGTACGCGGCGGTCTTCGACTCGTGGCGCTTCGACACCAGCCCCCTCGCGGTGCTCGGCGTCACGGTCTTGCACGAGGCGAGTTTCTCGGTCAACGGCCTCACCCTCGACACGCGCGCGCACGCGGCGGCCGACGGCCCGGTGACGTTCTCGAACCAGGCCGCGTACCTCGCGTTCGCCCCGGCCCGGTACACGATCGCGCACGAGTCGGCCCTGCTGACCGCGGCGCCGCAGTCGGTTCCCGTCACGCAGTCCGGGGCGACGGATGTCTCGGTCGACGCCGAACCGAACGCGTCCTTCGTCGGGCAGGTCCAGTCGGAGCTCAACGCCTTCCTCGATTCCTGCGCGACGCAGACGGTCCTGCAGCCCTCTGATTGCCCCTTCGGGATCGAGATCAACGACAGGGTCAAGTCGGTGCCGACCTGGTCGATTCCCGAATACCCGGCCGTGACGCTCGCCGCCGGGGACACCGCCTTCGACATGCCGGCGACGGCAGGCAGGGCGCACATCAAGGTCGCCGTGCAGTCGCTCTTCGACGGGGACCTCAGCACCCGGGATGAGGATGTTCCGTTCGCGGTCGCGATCCAGGTCGTGGTCGGGGCCGACGGGTCGCTCGCGATCCAGCTCCGCTGACCGATTCCGGCAGGGACTAGGGCTGCCGGGTGTCGCGCGAGGCGAGCCGCTCGAGCTGGGCGTTGTAGCGGATGAGCTCGGCCTCGCCGGTCCGGTCGGCGTTGCGGTCCTTGCGCCGGGTTTCCTTCTCGTCACTGCGGGACCACTGGATCGCGACGGCGATCGCCAGCGCGATCGTCGGGATCTCGCCGACGCTCCAGGCGATGCCGCCGCCCAGCTGTTGGTCGGCGATCGCACTGACCCCCCAGGTACGGCCCATCGCGCCGTACCAGTCGGCGAGGAGCAGGCCCGTCCCGGTCATCAGGGCGACCCCGAAGAAGGCGTGGAACGCCATCGTGCCGAGCAGCAGCAGCAGCCGGAAGGCGTAGGGCAGCCGGTACGGCACCGGGTCGATGCCGATCAGGGACTGCACGAACAGGTACCCGGTGATCAGGAAGTGCACGACCATCCACTCGTGCCCGATATGGTCGGTCGTCGCCCAGCTGAACAGGTTCGAGTAGTAGAACACCCAGAGGGAGCCGGCCCAGAGCACTGCGGCGACGATCGGGTTCGTCAGGACGCCCGCGTACCGGGAGTGCACCGCGAGGAGGATCCACTCGCGGGCTCCGCGGCTCTCATCGGTGCGCTTGTGGATGGCCCGGGCGGCAAGGGTGATCGGGGCGCCGGGCACGAGGAACACCGGCACCAGCATGGTGAGCGCCATGTGCATCAGCATGTGCGACGAGAACAGATACTTCGCGTACAGGTTGGCGCCGCCGTTGGTGATGTAGAAGAGGATGAGCATCCCCACCACCCAGGACACGGTCCGGTAGACAGGCCAGGAGTCACCGCGCTTGTGCAACCGGTAGACCCCGGCCAGGTAGAAGAAGATCCCGAAGGCGCAGAACAGCACCCAGGCCAGGTCGAAGTCCCACTCGGTGAAGTACCGGGCGAAGGTCAGCTCTGGCGGCAGCAGCTCGCCGGTGAGGATCTGCGCGGGGGTCGAGGTGGCGACCTGGGTCGCCACGACCTGGGCGACCGGGGTCGCGGTACGGGCGAGCGCCGCAGCAACCCCTGAGGCGAGTCCCATGAAAGCGAGCTCGCCGACCACGAGCCACCAGAACCAGGTGCCCGCGCTGCGGCCGGCGGCGCCCGGTCCCGCGAGCGTGGCCCGGCGCATCCGCTCGACGAGGAACCGGCGCTGCAACACACCGAAACCGCCGAGCGTGATGAGGGCGACGACCTTCACGAGCACGAGGATGCCGTACGGCGTCAGAAGCCGGTCGATGCTGCCGATCCGCAGTTCGGCGCTGACGTAACCGGAGGCCGCGACGACGATGAAACTCACGAGGGCGAGCGTCGAATAGCGGCCGATGACGGCGTTGATACGCGTGCCCTCGAGCTGTTTGCGGAGCACGACGACCGTCAGGAGCCCGCCGAGCCAGATCGCCGCGAACACGAGGTGCAGTCCGAGTGCCGTGATCGCGACGTCGTGGCCCTGGCTGCCCGCTGCGTGGCCCTGGAGCGCCATCGGAACGAGGGCGCCGATCGCGAGGGCCGTGACGAAAACGAGCCCGGTCTGGCTGCGCACCGCGAAGCACAGCACCGTGACGCCCGCGGCGATGAGCGTGGTCGCGAGCCAGGCCTGGCCGAGTTCGATCTGGCTGAAGAACTGGCCGGCGGTCGCGCTGAAGCGGTCGTCGAAGGCCAACGGGACATCCGTCACCTGCAGGAAGGTCAGGAACCCGGTGAGAGCGGAGGCGGCGGTGAAGAGTGCCGCGGCTCCCGCGGCGAAGTCGAGCGAGGTGCCGTATGCGTTCTCGCGGGGGCTGAGCGCGAAGCAGGCGAGCACGAGGGCGCCGATCGTGCCCGCAGCACCGAGGTTGACGAGCAGCTTCGCCACCGGGAGTCCCCAGCGCACGAGCGGCCCCGGGTCTGCGAGCAGTTGCGCAGCAGCGCCGCCGCCGTAGGCGAGGGCCAGCAGGGTCGAGAGCACGGCCACCAGGAGGAGGGCTGCAGGACCGGAGATCCGCACGAGACGAGGCACGGCTCCAGCTTAACCGGCCAGCCGGGTGGGTATGCCGAGAGCGGATGCCACGGACCGGACGCAGAGGAGGGCGCCGGCCGAAGCCGACGCCCTCCTCTGTATGAAGCAGGTGAAGCAGATGAAGCGGGTGAAGCAGGTGGAACGGGTGCCGATGTTACTTGGCGGCGGCCTTCAGCTTGCTGCCGGCGGTCAGCTTGACGCGGTGGCCTGCTGCGATGGCGATTTCTTCGCCGGTCTGCGGGTTGCGGCCGGTGCGCGCCGCGGTGGCGGTGCGCTCGACGCCGAGCCAGCCCGGGATGGTGACCTTGCCGTCGCTCGCGACGGTTTCGGCGAGTGCGGCAAAGAATGCGTTGAGCACGCTGTCGACGGCAACCTGGCTCTGGCCAGAGTCTGCGGCAACCTTGGCAACGAGCTCGGTCTTGTTCAGCGACTTGTCAGCCATTGAGTGTCCTCCTCGGACCTTCGTCTGTAAAAAACAGGTATGCGGGTAATGCGGGCGACGCCAGAAGGCGCATCCGTTGGTCGGTTGGACCGCGTTGAATCTAACAGAGTTCCGGGAACTTCCGCGTATTTCCGGCGTTTTTCGGCATCTTGGGGCGCTTTTTGCCCTTCCGGGAGTGCCATTTCCGCTGTGCGCGGAATCCGGGGTCCCTCGACGAGACATCCGCCCGGGTACGAGAAAGGGGATGTCGACCGAAGTCGACATCCCCTCATTCGCGGAACCGGAGTTCAGCGAAGCGATTCAGCGGGTGTTACCAGCTGGACTTGGTGATGCCGGGCAGCTCGCCGCGGTGCGCCATGTCGCGGAAACGCACGCGCGAGATGCCGAACTTGGAGAGGTGGCCACGGGGGCGACCGTCGACGGCGTCGCGGTTGCGCACGCGCACCGGCGAAGCGTTGCGGGGAAGCTTCTGGAGGCCGAGGCGGGCTGCCTCGCGCGACTCGTCCGTACCGGACTCGTCGACGAGGGCCTTCTTCAGCTCCAGGCGCTTGACGGCGTAACGGGCAACAACGATCTTGCGCTGTTCGTTACGGGCGATCTTGCTCTTCTTGGCCATGTGTTAGCGCTCCTCTCGGAAGTCAACGTGCTTGCGCACTACGGGGTCGTACTTCTTGAGCACGAGACGGTCGGGGTCGTTACGACGGTTCTTGCGGGTCACATACGTGTAACCGGTGCCGGCCGTCGAGCGGAGCTTGATGATCGGGCGGACGTCATGCTGCTTGGCCATTAGATTTTCTCCCCACGGGCGAGCAGGTCCTTGACGACCGACTCAATGCCACGAGCATCGATAACCTTGATTCCCTTGACCGAGAGGGTCAGGGTGACGTTACGGCGCAACGAAGGCACGTAGTACTTTTTGGTCTGTACGTTCGGGTCGAAACGACGCTTGGTGCGTCGGTGCGAGTGCGAAACGTTGTGTCCAAAGCCGGGAACGGCTCCGGTCACCTGGCAGGTTGCTGCCATGGTTCTCCTCCAATACCGAAGGGCGAATGCCCTTCCCAAGATCTCTTGTCGGCCGGGCACAGCAGTTCCACTTCACTGGTTCAGAAAGCGAAGCCGATGTATTCCGGCAGTGCACGCAAAGATATGCGCAGCAACCGCCAACTCTACGGGTCGACGGGTGTCCGCGCAACTCCGCTCAGGCGATGGCGGCGGCGGCGGATGCCGCGGTGCACGCCGCGCACAGGCCGAACACGTCGACGACGTGGGCGGCCTGGGTGAAGCCGTGCTCGGCGGCGACGTTCTTCGCCCAGGTTTCGACGGCATCCGCTTCGATTTCGACGGTGAGGCCGCAGTGCCGGCAGATCAGGTGGTGGTGGTGGTCTGTCGTGCTGCAGGCCCGGTAGAGGCTTTCGCCGTCGGGCGACTGCAAGCAGTCGGCCTCGCCTTCGCCCGCGAGGTCGGCGAGGGCGCGGTAGACCGTCGCGAGTCCGATCGGGGATCCGGTGGCGTGCAGGCGGGTGTGCAGGCCCTGCACGCTCACGAATCCGACCGTGTCGCTGAGGGCGGTGCGCACAGCCTCGCGCTGCCAGGTGTTGCGCTTCATGACTCCCACCCTAGGCTCGCCCGGGCGGCGGCACGACCGGAAGCCGGCCGGGTGGGCAGGGCGGCGGTCCGGGAACTGCCGGCCCGGGAGCGGATCTGACGCACGGCGAGAGCCAGGAGGAAGAACGCTGCTGCGGTGAGCGCGATCGCGGGCCCGGCGGCGACGTCGATGGCGCGCGAGAGCAGTACCCCGCTGATCCCGGCCGTCGCCCCGAGGACGGGTGCCGCGACGAGGATCTGCCCCGTGGTGCGGGCGAGCAGGCGTGCGGCGGCCGCGGGGGCTGCGATCAGGGCGATCGCGAGGATCGCGCCGACCGCGGGCATCGCGGTCACGACGGTCGCGGTGATGAGGCCCAGGGTCAGGAGTTCCATCGGCCATTCCCGGTATCCGGCCGCGCGGTATCCACTCGCATCGAAGGTCGAGAACAGCAGTTCCTTGCCGAAGAAGACGATCACCAGAACGGCGACCACGAGGACGCCGCCGGCGAGGCCGATGTCGGAACCGGTCGTGGTCAGGATGGATCCGACGAGGAACGAATCGACGTGAACGGGCAGCGACGGGTTGAGCGCCTGCAGGAGCACCCCGAGCGCGAAGCCCGCCGTGAGGACGATGCCAGAGGCCACCTGGCTGCCCTGGCGGCGCACCCGGCCGATCACGGTCATGATTCCGACGATGGCGATGCTCGCGACGAAAGCCCCGAGCGGAATGCTCAGCCCGAGCATGGCCGCGGCGACCGCGCCGGGGAAGGTGGCGTGGGTGAGGGCCTGGGCGAAGAAGGTGCGCCGGCGCAGCACGACAAGGGAGCCGACGAGGCCGCAGAGTGCGCCGATCACGGTCGCGGCGATGAGGGCGGTGCTGAAGTAATCCATCAGAGCACCGCCGCGGGCCGAGGCTGCGGCGCGCGCAGCCGGTCGAGCAGGAGTCGGCCGACGAGGGCGAGGGCGTACCCGGCGACGAGTACGAGCACGACGGTCGCGCCGCTCGGCAGGTTGATGCCGGCCCCCACGGATGCCACATAGCCGAGGGAGAGGCCGAGCCACGCCGCGACGGCGGCGAACACCGCCGCGACCGGGAACAGCAGCCACAGGCGCACGGTCACGAGCCGTGCGACCGCGCCGGGAACGATCAGCACCGCGAGCACGAGCAGGGTTCCGACGGCGCTCGACGCGGCGACGACGACGAGCGCGATCGCCACGTTGAGCACGAGGTCGAGCACGAAGGGCCGGTAGCCGACGGCGGAGAACCCGGTGCGGTCGAAGGCGCGGAAGAGTTGCTCCTTGAGTGTGACTCCCACGAGGAGGAGGGCGATCGCGCAGATCACGATCGTCTGGACGACCTCGACCACGCTGATCGTGAGCAGCCGCCCGAACAGGAGCTGTTCGAGCTGGCCGACGTAGTTGGTCTGCCGGGACACGACGATCACGCCGATGCTGAACATGGCCGTGAACACGATCGCGATCGCGGCGTCGACCGGCACAGCCTTGCGCATCAGCACCGCCAACACGATCGCAGTGAGCACTGCCGCGACGATCGCCCCCGCGAAGAGGCCCTCACGGCCGCCCCAGACGAACCCGATCGCGATGCCGGGAAACACCGCGTGGGTGAGCCCGTCGCTGATGAATTCGAGCCCGCGCAGGTTGACCAGCACGCCGACGATGCCCGCGACGAGGCTCAGCACGAGGAGCACCACGAGGGCGCGGGACATGAACGGCAGGGAGAAGGCGTCGAGAAGCGCGCCCCAGGCATCCACTCAGTGCCCCGTGTGGCTGGGCACGACGACGGTGTGCTCGTCGAGTTCGACCCCGACGGACCGGAAGGTGCGCTGGACGTTCTCAAGGCTGAGCACCTCGTCGAGTGGGCCGAAGGCGACCTGGCCGCCGTTCAGCAGCAGGACCGATTCGCAGACGTCGCGGGCGAGTTCGAGGTCGTGCGTCGAGATGAGCACGGCAACACCGTCGGCCTTGAGTCGCTTCACGGTGTCCACGAGCGCGTTGCGGTTCTCCTGGTCGAGGCCGTTGAACGGTTCGTCGAGCAGGAGCAGGCGGGGCCCGGATGCGAGGGCGCGGGCGAGGAGGCCGCGCTGCTGCTGGCCCCCGGAGAGTTCGCCGAACCGGGTCCTGGCGCGTTCGGAGAGGCCGACGGCCTCGAGGGCCGCTGCGACGTGCGCGCGGTCGCGTTTGCCGGGCAGGCGCAGCCAGCCGAGGGAACGGTATCGCCCCATCATGACCACCTGTTCGAGGGTGACCGGGAATTCCGGGTCGAGCTCGTCGGCCTGGGGCACGTACCCGACCGCGCCTGCGGGGGCCGGGGATTCACCGAGCACTTCGACCGTGCCTGCTGTGCGATGGATCAGGCCGAGCACTCCCTTGAGTAGGGTCGACTTTCCCGAACCGTTCGGCCCGATCAGGGCGACGGCCTCACCCGCGCGCAGGTCGAAGGCGACGTCTTCGAGCGCGGGCGTCTGGGCGTATGCGAAGGATGCCCCGGCCACGTGGAGGGCGAGCGGCGCGGCGGTCCGCGGTTGAGAATCGTTCTCGTTCACGTGTTCACTCTCGCAGGTCTGCCGGTACGGCGGTGGGGACTCTGCCCCAGGACTCGAGGATCAGGCGCACATTGTGCAGCTGAGAGGCGACGTAGGTGGCACCGTCGCTGCCGGCCGGGCCGAGGGAATCGCCATACAGGGCGTCGTCGCCGGAGTACACGGTGACGCCGGCCTGCCGGGCGATCGTGTCGGCGGCCTTGGGGCTGATCGAGGCCTCGGAGAACACGGCCTTGACGCCGGTGGCCTTGATCTTCGTGACGAGTTGGTCGATTTCGGTTGCGCTCGGTTCGGCGTTGTCGTCGAAGCTCGGGATCACGCTGCCGACGTAGGTGATGCCGTATGCGGCCGTGAAATAACCGAAGGCGTCGTGGTT
>NZ_JASJVF010000116.1:0-10224 GCF_035019805.1 Cryobacterium sp. 10I1 | reverse complement strand
ACCCTCCTCGCCCGCCCGGAGCTCTCCACCGGTCGGACCATCGGATTGGGCGTGCTGCGCGCCTACCTGATCCTCGCCATGGTCCTAGTCGTGGTCCGCGTCATCCAGCTCGCACTGGGCCACTAGCCGCGAGCACCATATTCTCAATACCACCCCGACAACGTGCCACCTCTACCTAGCCTTGTTCGTGAAAGAAGCCACTGTGTCTAACTCTCCCGTTCCAACAACAACTAAATCCGCTCTCCGTCTTTCCCAACTCCTGCGCCATGCCGTGGTCGACAGCCAAGGAAAACAACTTGCCAAACTCGCTGACGTCATTGTTCGCCTCAGGGGAGATGACTACCCCCTCGTGACCGCGCTCGTGGTCAAAGTGGGTTCCGAAACCATCTACGTCCCGATCGCCGACGTCAGAGCCTTGGAACCCAATCGAGTCGAGCTCACCACAGCCCGCTTGAACGTGCGGGCATTCCAGCGCCGCCCGGGCGAGGTCCTACTCAACGCTGACGTCCTGGGCCACCGCCTCATCGACGTGCACATGGCCTCCCTCGTCCGTGCTCACGACATTTATCTCAGCTCCGACACCGCCACGTGGGCTGTCACAGGATTGAACGTGCACCAAACCCACTGGTGGTCCACCCGGAAGACCATCTCCACCGACCCGGCACGGGACTGGAAATCCTTTGAAGCCCTCATCGGCCACGAACCCTCGGTCCTCGTTCGCGCCCCGTTTGGGAAATTACGCCGTCTCAAAGCAGCCCAAATTGCAGACCTCATCGAAACGGCAGACGCTAAAGAGCAAAGCGAACTCCTCACTCAAGTCCACAACGACCCGGAATTCGAAGCAGACGTCTTTGAAGAACTCGACGAAGACAGCCTCACCCATCTCCTCAAATCCCGAAGTACTGCTGACGTCGCTTCTGTCCTGACCCGGATGCGGGCAGATGACGCGGCCGACGCCATCACTGACCTCCCCCAGGCGCGACGCCGGGAAGTCCTCGCTCTGCTCCCTGAACCCCAACACACCAAAGTTCTGGCCCTGCTGGGCTACCACACTGCAACGGCAGGGGGCCTCATGGGTGTGGAATACCTCGCTCTGGCGGAGCACGCGACCATCCAGGACGCCCTTGATCTCATTCGCACCTCGACAACTCAACAACCGGAAGCCCTCACCACCATTTACAGCACCGCCGACGACGGAACACTCCGTGGTGCGATCAGTATCATCCGCGCCCTCCAAACAGACCCGCACCGTCCCCTCCGCGAAGTCGCTGACCCTGATCCCGTTCACGCCGCACCACAAGATGACATCATCGACGTCACCACCCGCATGGCTGACTTCAACCTCCTCACCCTCCCGGTCCTCGACGAAAGCGGCCACATCCTCGGCATCATCACCGTCGACGACGCCCTCGAAGCCGCCCTGCCCCAGGACTGGCAACGCCGCGAACCCCAAACTCACGCCTCCCTCACCCCGGGCGCCGTGTGAGATCGTGCCGTCTTTTCGAACAGTGGCTCCTCCCAGTGAAGGATCGTCTCATCCAGAGCAGCGTTACGATTTCACTGAGATAGCGGCGGAGGAAATGGGCTCGGATCTCCGCTGACACGATCTCAGTTCCGCGCTACGTAGAGGCGATTCGGCGACACCGGCTGCGAAGTGTTTCCTTCTCTTCCCTCCGTCTCTCTTCTCACCGAATTCGTAAGGGTGACCGAGAGCTCAGCAGAATCACATCACGGGCGCTATGTTCGCCAGAGGCAAGTACAAGCTCTACCGCGAGGTAATCCATACGCTAAACGGCATGGGGGCGTCGTGACCGCTGGGCGCGGTGGCCCCGAGGCTCTCCCTGACTGGTGTTTCCACCGCGAGGCCGACGGCGATCTTGACATTGAGATGGAACGACGAGCTCCGCGGGGGCTACGAGCCAGCGGGCCGTATGGCGGGGGACGTGTGGAGCTTGTCGCTAACTCTTGTGTTTTGACCGTTCCTGGCGAAGGAGAGCACGACGCCGATTGCCACGAGGGTCGTGAGCAAGGCTGTGCCTCCGGCCGAGATGAAGGGGAGGGGAACTCCGAGCACGGGGATGAACCCCAGAACCACACCAATGTTAACGAGGGCCTGGCCGATGATCCAGACCATGACTGTTGCGGTGGACACTTTGGCTTGCAGGTGTGTTGTGGCGCTCATGATTCGGATGAACCCGACTGCGAGGAGTACGAACAGGAGGAGAACGGCGACGGCGCCGATGAGGCCAAGTTCTTCGCCGATGATGGCGAAAATGTAGTCGTTGTCGGCGGCCGGTAGCCAGGACCATTTGGCCTTGGAGTTGCCAAGGCCAACGCCGAGGACTCCGCCATTGGCCAGCGCCCATGTGCCGTGCAGGGGTTGCCAGCATGAAGCCGAGATCGTCCCGGTCGTGGTGTCGCATCCAGTTCCAAAGAAGCTGAGGATACGCGTCAACCGATTAGCGCTTCCCGCGGCAGCGGCGATAGCGCCCACAGCGCCAATTCCTAGGGGAATCGCCAGCATGCGCAACCGTACGCCAGCGAAGAAGAGCGAACCAAAGAGCATCCCGGCCATTATGACGGTCGTACCGAGGTCACCTCGGATCATGACAAGCATGACCGCGGTCCCGCCGACTCCGAGGACGGGGATGAGGACGTGTCGCCAGTCGTCGAGTTGGTTTTGCTTGTGAGCGAGGATCGTGCCGAGCCAGATGGCCAAAGCCACCTTGATGGCTTCGGAGGGCTGGAATTGGAAACTGCCCACTGATAGCCAATTGGTGTTTCCGGCGACGGTCACGCCCAGCGGAGTGAATACCAGGCATTGCACGAAGCAAGTGAGGATCAAGGCCGGCCACGCGATCCGTCGCCAAAATTTGAGCGGAGCCCGGCTGACGAGGAGCATCAACGGGATGCCGACCAGGGCCACGAAGCCCTGGTGGAGGAGCACGCCAAAGAATCCGCCACCGCTCAGGTATGAATCCACCGACGAGGAAGACAAGACCATGGCCATTCCGAACACGACCAAGAACACTGTCGTGCCCAACAGCAGGAAGTAATTCGTTGGCAGAGCATGAAAAATTCGCCTCACCCGAATCATTCGCACTTGGGGTATCGGCGCCGACGCGGTGTCTGCCGTGGCAGGGCGAACGGACCTCAAAGTGGAGCGAGTGCGCAGTGAATTTTTCATGTGGTCTCAGATTTCCCGCGTGCCCCATCAGTAAATGGCACTTGTTGGAAAGAACCAACCAACCATCAAAAATTGTGGCCGGTCCTCCTGTGACATGCCCGTTGGACTATCCTCCCTCAGCGGCACAAGAATTATCGCAGGGTGGAAGCGTGTCGCACGACGCCATCTACGGGCTGGCTTCAGCTGTCATAGGCCCGGGACAGGTGACATCGATCCCTTCATCGTCGCGCCGATACACCTGGATGCGGACTGGGCAACCGGGCCACATCACGAGCAACCCGGTGAGGCAGCCTCACGGTTTCAGCGAGACAACGTCAGAGGAAATGGGCACTGACCTCCGCTGAAGCGACGTCAGTGCCGAGCCAAATATGGGTGATTGGGAGCCCGGTGTTGAGTGCTCTCCTCTCTTTTTTTCCTCATCTTCACATCCAGGCGCCAGCCTCTGACGGACAAAGTCGCCAGGTGATTTCGGATTCGGATCGTGGTCGGCGCGACGAAGTCGATGGAAAGTGGGTGACCAGTGCCGCGCCAGTCCACTGACATGTGGTCGAAGAGGCGGCGTTTGATCGTGTTCCACCTGCCGGTACCGGTACCGGTGCCGGGAGGCAGCAGCCGATCGTAATGCTCAGTCCGCGTTTCCTGAGCCATGGCGCCGAGACCTGCCCTGCACCGGGTCACGAAGACCGACACGGGACACCATGACCAGCTAGCCTGGTTCCTCAACCGCAATCTGGTGTGTTTTCGTGCTGGTCTTTTGGCGGAGCGTTCACAATCGGTTATCGGGGTGGGGGTGTCGTTGGCTGGGTTGCTCGGGGTCGGTTCTTCCCTGGGCGGCTTTCGTCCCCGTGGGTCCGCCACCTGGGCCGCGTAGAAAATAGGCTGAGCCCACGGCTAGGAGCGTTCCGATTGAGGGTCCGAGGAGGTATACCCAGGTGTGGGTGAAGTCGCCGCGAACGAGGTCTGGGCCGACAGTCCGGGCGGGATTCATCGAAGCCCCGCTGACTGGGCTCGCCCATAGCCCCGCCAGAATTATGTACCCGCCCACCGCAATCGCCGAGAAGGATCCAACGTTCTGCGCCCCGGATGCGGAGCCCAGAATTGTGCTCACCAGCCCCATAGTCAACAAAGCCTCGACGACGAGCGCTTGCGAGTCCGTGAAGGCAGGACCGGGGACTGTCTCGCCGTTACCTCCGTGTGGGCCAAACACGGCTATCAGGGTTAGTGATGCCAGGATCGCGCCGGCCAACTGGGCGAGGACATATCCCGGCACTCGGCGCCAAGGAAAGTCACCTCGCAAGGCGAAGGCAACACTGACCAGCGGGTTGAGGTGAGCACCGGATACGGCGCCCATGAACAATATGATGGCCGCGACCATTAACCCTGGCGCCGTGACACTGGCGCCGCGGCCGACGTCCCCGTGGGTGAGGGAATCGACTGTTCCTGCTCCAGCCGCGACCAGAACCAAAAAGTACGTCCCGAACATTTCAGCGCCAAGTCGAGTCCATTCTCGATTCCGGTTATTGAATTCATGGACCCAGCCGCGGTCCCGTGGCGACAGCCCCAAATGCCCCACGTCACGGCCCGCAGAAATGATCACGGCACGCCTACGCGCTGATGATCTGCACGGGGACCTCGGCGTCCTCGTCCACGTAATTCGCCGCGCAGATCCGGTGATAACCATCGGCGATCTGCGCGACGCGACCCTTGCCGATCTGACCTCGAATGATCAAACACGGCGACAGCTGGACGCCTGCGGCTATGCGGTCCAATTCCTTGGCAACATCCGGGTTGCTGCGCGGCAAGAGCGGCAACCCACAACCCCGCAACAGGTCCTTGGCCTTGAAATGGACGACCCGCGTCCCCCTCAACTGTTTCACAAGCGCGTCAATCGCCTTGGGCTTCGCGTTCAGCGACAGATACGATCTCGCCGCCGCATAATCGTGTCCCGCCACATCGACCCGCCACCGGAGCACCCCGGCTTTCGGCGCCTTTTTGTCAGGGACCTGTTTCACACTCGTGCTCATCATGATTTCTTTTCCCTTCCTCGCGGCCGGGACGTCATCTTCTTGGTCGTAAAGCTGCACGGCGCGACCGGACGCCAACGCGAGCTGGCTCCGAAGCTAGTGTGGATCGCATGTCCGGTCAAGAGCCTCCCCGATCCAACTCGCCCCGACAAGCGCCCGGCGGACGTGAACGCCACTGGAGTAGCCGGTTCATCCATCGAGTTGGCGATATCACTGCACATGCTTCTTTCGGTCTCACTGCCGCGTTCATCACTCTGCTGTGGTTGTTTTCGGGCCTTCTCCTAGGCTTTCCTGCCTGGTGGGAGACGGCCCTCACGACCGTGACCGCCACTATCACCCTCGTCATGGTTTTCGTCATCCAGCACACTCAAGCTCGACAACAGGCCGCGACACAACGAAAACTAGACGAGCTATTACGCGCCCTACCCACAGCCGACAATCGCCTCATAGCCGTGGAAGCAGCACCAGACAAAGAACTCGATGATCTCGCCGACCGCAACCTCACCCACCGCGAACAAGCCGTCCACAATGCCACGCCACAGCCCTAAAAATCGTCCAGGAGCCTATGGCATGGTCCCGGGCCCCGCCGCCTGTGCCGGGAATCTCAGGAGCAAAACAGTGGGTGTTCGAGATGAACACGTCTTCGACACGCGCTGCCAGCCAAGCTGCGTCTTTATACTGGGCGCAGTAAAGCGGCAATCCGCTTGAACCCTGAAAGAGGAGATGGACATGACGCTCACTGAAGAGATCGATGCTTTGGCAGAAGACGTGCGCGCCAAGTGGTTGCTCGTTGACTACGGTCTGCCTCTGGACGTGTTCATGAAAATGGTCGCGGCCGAGAGCACGCGCACGTGGGAGGCGCTTCGCCTCATCGCGAGGCGTGTTGACGCCGGAGAATAGATCCGACAGAGCCCAGCATTGGCGTGGAAGACGAATTATTTCACCCGGGTAGCGGCACAGTCCACAAAGATCAGATCGGTGTCGGCCGGGGTGGGCGACACCTGCGTATGTGTTTCGCCGGCGATGAGGTTAGCTTCGGTCCTGCCCACTGCGTCTCGCGCTTTCGAGAAAGGCTTTCACGAGGGGTGACCTCGTGCGGTGTATTTCGTTGACGATGTGGATGGTGCTGCCCACTAATTGCCGCGAAGGGTGAATCGGCGCCGGGTCAGGGGCTGTTGGTCGTCACGATCGTCGTCCGTGCCGGTCTCTGGGTTGTTGGAGTGCCAGGAGAGGCTACTCACACCCTGCTCGAGAGAGAGCCGGGTGACCAGTGTGTCCAGTAACTCAGGTGCATTTCCCTCGATCAGGAGCTCAACCTGGAGTTGGACAAGACTGGTGCCGGTGAGGGACTCTTCCGGGGAATGATTTGCAACACTTCGCAAGACGAATGCCGGTCCTGACAAAGCCTGAACGAGTTGAGCTCGAAGGTGCGGTTCATGTTTGCGGCGAACAAGGATTAGGAGAGTGTAGGAGCCGACTGACTCTTCCTTCGTAGCGGGGGCGCGATCAACCAACCGCCCAAGCGGACGAAGTAGCAGGTGTATCGCCAGCACGACCGCCGTTGTTGTCAGGGCGGGTATGAGATGTCCGGCAGCGGCTTGACATCCCACGGCGGCCGAGCACCAGAGAGTTGCCGCGGTGTTCAGCCCCTGCACGGTAAAGCCCTGCCGCAAAATCACCCCACCGCCGAGAAAGCCCACTCCCGAAACGACATACGCCGCAATTTGCAGCGGTGCCTGGGGAACACCGGCTTGCTCTCCGAACAGCACAAATACTGCGGCACCCGCCGCTACGAGGGCCTGAGTCCTCAGCCCAGCCGTTCGTGAGCGAAATTGACGTTCGAGACCGATCATCAGGCCACACCCGGTGGCTAGAAGCAGGCGAAGCGCGAATTCAAAATCCGTTGGGTTCACAGCCACTCACTCTTCTTTGTATGTTTTTTAGAATGTGACGGTGGGCAGTGTTTGTCTGATGGGGTGGTCTTGGGGGGCTTCGGATTCGATGTAGTTGCAGATAGCGACTATTGCTTTGTCTTGTTGTGTGAGGTGGCGCTGAAGTCTGCGGCATTCATGGACGACTGCTTCTGCGTCAAGGTAAGTCTGCTCGGCGCGTTGGGTACCGGCCCGGCCGAGTACATCTTGCCCGACCATGATGACGAACATGAACACCAGTTGGAGGAGGCTGGAAATAAAGAGGAGAAACGCGAATGGGTAGGGGTCGAAAGTGATGATTCCGGTCAAGGCCAATCCGATCCACCCGAACTGGAAAAACACAGCAAAATAGAAAGCCCACATTGTGCTGACGGCCCTTGTAATTGCGGCAGCGATACGACCATTGAGTCCCACATATTGCTCCCCGACCGTAGTCGGTGTTATCGTCTCCCTTTCCTTCACCCGCGGGTGCGCACTCGATTTGACCAGATCGACGCCCTTGTTGAGGATGCGGTCTTGTTCCACCAGGTGGGAATGCAGTGTGAGGACCTCGCTGAGAATCGTTTCAGCGTCTCTGAAGGTGCGTTCGGAACGATGATCAGAACTGCGGCCGAGTACACCCTGGCCTACGAGGATCACGAACACGAGTACCAGCTGCACCAAGTTACCCAGGAACAGTAGGAAAGGGAACGGGTAAGGGTCAGTCTTATGTAACGGTCCGACGCTGGCCAGGACAATCCAGACGAATACGAAAACGATAGTGATATAGACGGACCACATAGATCCGACCTTGCTGGTAAGGAAAAGTCCAAGTCGAGCATTTAGGCCAAGATGTTCATTCTCACTGGCCGCAGCAGCGTCAGTGGGCGCCGTTCTCTTGGAAGGTCTCAATTCGCGGGTGTGGTCCATGACGCTCATGATAAGCGACGTGTAGATCCTCACAGACCTGGGTTGCCAGTGTTGGGGCGGCGGTTTGACTGGCGCTTGGTGGCCGGTCGCTCCCCACGGCCTCCTCGCCCGGGTCACAGCCCATGGACTTATAACCGCCTGACCCCCGACGAACTGAAAGGCTCCACCGCGAACCTCGTTTGGGGGGTGCGTTCCGCGAAGATGATCGGCACGCACTCCGAGTGCGCCGTAGCCTGTACTCGGACCGTCTCCCGTAGTAGTCGGCTGCGAGGGGGACCGAAGTGCCAATTTCTGCTGGGTTGAGAACCCGTGCCTGGGTGGCCGCGCTGGCCATCGTCGGTGGGGCATTGGTCGCGATCCCGCTCGCCGCGGCCCCACAGGCCGCCGAAGCGCTCACCGGATCCGAGTTTGATCCGGGCTACATCATCTCCGACCAGAACTTCTTCGACACCAGCACCATGTCGGTAGGGCAGGTCCAGGACTTCCTCAATGCGCAGGTTTCGTCCTGCTCGAGCGGTTATGTCTGTCTGAAGGACTACACGATGGCGACCTATGACCGGGCCGCCGTCGAACCAGGGCACTGCTCCGCCTACGCCGGTTCCGGGAGCGAGTCGGCCGCCAGCATCATCTTCAAGACGGCGCAGGCCTGTGGGATCAACCCCCAGGTGCTGCTGGTGCTTCTGGAGAAGGAGACCGGGCTGATCACGGACACGTCGCCGACCGACTCGACGTACCGCAAGGCCATGGGCTACGGATGCCCGGACACGAGCTCGTGCGACGCGGCTTTCTACGGCTTCTACAACCAAGTTTACAAGGCTGCGTGGCAGTTCCGGCAGTACTCCAACTACCCGGATCGCCACTATCAGATCGGCAATGTTTCCGTCGGATACCACCCGAATGCCGCCTGCGGGGCGACAGACGTGGACATCCGGAACCAGGCAACGGCTGACCTCTACAATTACACGCCCTACCAGCCCAACAGTGCGGCACTTGCCAACCTCGGCGGTACCGGTGACGGTTGCTCGTCCTACGGCAACCGTAACTTTTGGGTCTACTACTCGAACTGGTTCGGTTCGCCCACCGGCGTGACCGCCAGTCCCTTTGGCGTCGTCGACTCCATCACCGCCTCACCCGGTAACTTCAGGGTCAGCGGCTGGGCCATTGATCCCGACACCTCTGCCCCGGTGGCCGTGCACGTTTACGTGGGGAGCGTGGGGACCGCCTTCAGCGCGGACCTCGTACGTAACGACGTCGCGGCCGTCTACACGGGCCTCGGATCCAACCACGGCTTCGACGTGACCGTGCCGGTGACGTCCGAGGGACCGAACACGGTCTGCATCTACGCGATCAATGTCGGTCCTGGCTCGAACGTGCAACTCGGCTGCCGATCCATCACTGCGATGAGCGGCTCACCGATCGGCTCAATCGACGGGATTAAGGGCGTGACCGGCGGCGTCAACGTCTCAGGGTGGGCTCTGGACCCGGATTCTACGGACCCGATCGCGGTACACCTTTACGTTGACTCGGTCGGTAAGGCCGTCTCGGCGGGGATGTCACGCCCCGATATCGCGGCGGCATACCCGGCATACGGCGCGAATCACGGTTACAGCGATACCCTCGCGGCGTCGCCGGGACCGCACTCCGTCTGTGCGTACGCGATCAACACCGGTATCGGCGGGACCACCGTGCTGGGCTGCCAGAACGTGGTCGTCCCCGATAGCGGGTCGGGCGTGCAGGATCTGGGCCGGGCGCCGATTGGTGCACTTGATGCGGCAACTGTCGCGAGCGACGGCGTGACTGTGTCGGGTTGGGCCATCGATCCGGACACGACCGCGTCCATCCGGGTGCATATTTACGTGGACGCGGTGGGTGCGGCGTTCATGGCGGACAAGGACCGTCCGGATGTTGGGGCGGTTTACCCGGTCTACGGTGGGGCGCATGGTTATTCGGAGAAGATCGCGGTCGCTCCCGGATCTCATCGGATCTGCGCGTATGGGATCAACACTGGGGCGGGCGGCAATACTCAGTTGAACTGCAAGGACGTCGTTGTGCCTGTTGCGACGATCCCTGATCTGGGCAGGGCGCCGATTGGTGCGCTTGATGCGGCAACTGTCGCGAGCGACGGCGTGACTGTGTCGGGTTGGGCCATCGATCCGGACACGACCGCGTCCAT